>VHBD01000178.1 GCA_016872125.1 Sphingomonadales bacterium | reverse complement strand
GGTGCATTTCTTCCTGAGGCGTTGAGCCCCAGTCGGCGCTTTGCTTGGATACCCGTTCTGGACAAATGCAACATTCCCCCATAATGCTGACCCGACCGAGGGGGCTTAATCGCCGGTCTATATCGGAATGACCAAATTGTGGAGCCAAGAGCTTTCCAGTATTTCGTTCTTCGGAAGCTCCCTCTCCGTAATCAAATGTAAGAATATCGGTGTCGCCCTCGTGTCCCAAATGCTTCATATTGAGATCGGCCATCCATCCGGAAGGACCAAAGGCATAAGAAAGCTCAAGGCCCTCCACCCCGTAATCTTTGGCAATCCTCTCCAACCATTGGCGCAATTTTCGCCTGCCTTGGGGCAGGGGTGTTTCTTCTACGGAAACAAAGGATATCATTGGGGACTTTGAATGCGCAGAAGATTCTGCTGGTAGCGAAGATTGCGCTCCTTGTAATACGAATTGAGTTCCGGTCCGGCGGGTCTGTACAGGGCTTGTGCTCGACGCTTTTGACGAAGGAGTTCTTCCAGGGCGGCATTTCGAGGCTTAAGCTCCCTTGATTTGGCGCTTTCGGAGGCTCTGCTTTGCTCCATTTCTCGTTCTTGTTCCGCTTTTTCGGCTTCGAGCATGCGGCTAAGAATTTGTTGCTGCCTTTGTAAGCTTTCTTGGGTGAGCTGCTTATTGACCAATTCCTTTTCGGTTTGTTCCATTTGCTGAATCGCCTCTTGCATGGATTTGCTTCCGTTACCGCCCTTGCCTTCCTTGTTCATCTCCTTCATAATCTTTTCCATTTCCCGGCGAATGGCTTCCTGTTGGGCAACCATTTGAGCGAATTCCTTACCCCCTTCGCCCCGTTGGGGTTTGGTGCCTCCTTTTTGCTCCCCCGGTTTGGGGCCTTTGTTTTTGCCCATTTGCTCCTGCATCTGATCGCTTAATTTCTTTTGCATGGAGCGAAGGCGGGACATTCCGGAGCCACCGGCTTTGGGTTTTTTGCATTGTTGATTGCCCGGCATTTTGTTGGCCTTTTGTTCGGTGGCCTGCTGAAGAAGTTCCGAAAGAAGGTTCGCCAGATTGTTAGCGGCCGTCATGGTGTATTGCTGTTTGGCCTTGGCCCCAGCGATATCCCGCACCGTTAACCGATCCAGGCCCGCCTTGAATTGGCTTTCAAGTTCAGACATTTCCTTTTGGATAGGGGCCTGTATCTGCCAAACCCTTTTGGACAAGGCCTCCAAACTATCCTTGATAAGGTCGTATTGATCTCTAAGGCGGAATTGATCCCTTGAAATTTGAACAAAGGCCTGCGAATACCCGCTTTGGTCCTTGAGTCGGTCAATGAGTTTCTCTTGGTCAAAGGAGAATTTCAATACCTGTCCCAGCAACCTTCGCATCGCCTTCAGGTCTTCTTCGATTTCCTCCATTTCCTGGGCCTCGAGTTGTTCTTTCATTTGAGAAGACATTTTCTGCATACCCGAAGCGGCCTTTTGTTGCTTTTGGGCGGCTTTTGGGCGGCTTTTGCCGCCTTTGGCTTCCTCCGAAGCCTCTTGCTGGTCCTTTTGTACCTCTTCGCCCATTTCCTTTAGGCCGTCCAGGTCCTTGGGGCGATCCAGCTCTTGATTCTTAGCTTCTGTTTCTTTCAATTCCTTCATCAATTCATCCATCTCTTTGCGCAATTGGTCTTGCTCCCGGGCAGATTCCTCAAGATCTTTGTTGCCTTTGGTGTCTTTGGACAGATCTTCTTGCCTTTTGGCCAGGTCGTCTAGTTGGCGACCTGCACGCTCCAAACGGTCTTCAACCTCTAACTCCTTGAAAAACTGAAGCATACGATCCAACTCCTTGGCAACTTTGTCCTGGTCGTTTTGCAATTTTTCCAATTGTTTTTGAACTTCTGCTTTATCGGCTTCATCCCGTAACATTTTCTCTATATTTCGCAGTATTTCCTTCATTTCTTCGTTCAGGAGACGCTCCGCCATTTCTTGTATTTGTTGCTGTTTATCAAGGATTTCCTTCTGTTGAGATTGAACTTTGTTTTGTTGTTGTAACTCTAGTTTTTGCTGAATTTCTTGGATTTCGGAGGCGGTTTCTTGCTGTTGCTTGAGAAGCTCTTCCAGGGCCTTTCGGTCTTCCCAGCCCATTTCTTTTTGCTGCTTGAGTTTTTGAGCAAGCTTTTCGGTTTGATTTTCAGCGAGTTGAAGCTCTTTTTGGGCGGCTTCCATACCGGTCGCCGCCTCTTTGCCTAAGGCTTCCACAGCCTTTTCTTTCTCGGTTTCCGAAAGGGTTTGTATTTCGAAATAAGCAGTACGGGTACGCTGCGGGCCTTGCAGGCCGTTGTTGTCCTCCACCTCAAAACAATAACGCAGGGCCTCCCCCGGCCTAAGGCCCAAGGCTTCCGGGTCCACCAAACAATCAAAGTTCTTTTCCGAGCGGCCGCCCTCCGGGTTCAATGGCTTGTATTGCTCCTTGCTCTCGTAATCGCCAAGGCCAGCGCGTCGAACCGAATAGACCAGGCTCAGTTTCCCAATACCATAATCGTCCCACACCCTGCCACTGTACAGGCTCGCATCACCCTGAAGGGCTAAAGTGCTCGAGGGCGCCATTCCTAGGTCTCCAAGGTCCACTCGCTCCACTTCAATTCCTGGAGGAGCATCTTCAATCAATTCTATCCCAAAAACCAGGCTATCCGGTCTTGGAATGTCGCGATTACTTAACAACAAACGATAAGGGCCGCTTTGGGTAGGCGTCCATCGCAAGGAATAAAGGGCCTGCTTTCCGCTATGGGTCGATGCGTCCGTGTATGCTGTGGCGGAACCCGCCAGCACTTCTCCATTCTCTGTCAGTAAAGTCAAGCCCTCGCAATAACGGCTACGCAAATTGTAGCGCAAAACCGTGCCCCGGGGTACTTGTAAATCCCCGCTATTCGACACTTTTTCGCTACCTCGACCGGTATAAGCGGGATAATCAAGCCACAAATCCAGTTGCACTAAAGAGGGCCTATGAAATACAGACACCTCACTTAATCCGGATTCGTAGCCCGATGCGCTAAAATAAAAAGACCCCCCATCACGCAAATTGGGATAATCAAAGACAAAGCGACCAGGGCCGGATCGGCGCATTTTGTACGATTTCCCCCCAGTATGCAGGGTTGCCGATAAAGGAAGTTGAGACCCTCGTGTCGCT
>VHBD01000177.1 GCA_016872125.1 Sphingomonadales bacterium | reverse complement strand
AAGGGCAGAGCAATAGGCTCATCAAGGATGGCCTTGTTACGGCGCTGGGGCTGAGGATTTGCATGGGCCAACCAAGCGTAACATAAGAGTTGAAAGGCCTTGTTGTGTTCTCCGTCCAATGCGTCCTTCAAAAAATCGAGTTCCAGTTCTTTGGAATTGCTGGTCATGTTCCCGGACTTGAAATCCACAATGCGATACCTCCCTGCATTGCTTTCCAAACGATCCAAGCGCCCCCTCCATGCGATCGAAATACCATCAACCTCCAAGCTTGCTTGATCGAATTTGAGTTCCTGACCAAGAAGTCGAATCCGCTCATGCTGGCTGCGCCTGGTTTCGCCACTGAAATACTCCTGCAAGAATTGAAGCCCCATACGCTTGACCAAGACATTCACCCCTTGATCAAAGGAATAGGGCTTGAAATCCTTGTGGTTGCAGGCCTTGTCCAAGGCCTGTGGGATTTGTTCGGAGAGTTCCTTCCAATCCTGAGGAAGCAGGTCTTTGCCTTCTTTGGTTTCAAAAAGATACTCCAAGGTCAAATGAAAAAGACTGCCGATTTGACCCGCATTTAGTTGCTCATCAATTTCTTCCGTGGCCTTCAAATCCCGAACATAGGCGAACCAAAACTTCAAGGGGCATTGGAGGTAAAGGCTCAAGGAGGAGGGGCTTATGGCTTTGTTACTTAGCTTTTGACGAATCAAATCCATAACCAACTCGGTCTTGGGGATGCGAATGCTGTGGTCCGATGCAGGGGGCAGACGAACGGGTAATGCTCGCTGAGTGCTTTGCATTGCGCCTTGGTACTCCAAATCGAGCTGCTGCAGAAAACGGCTTTTTTCGGTGACCTTGCCATCCGCTCCGCTGTGGGCATAAAGCAACAAAGCCTCTGTGCAATGTTGCAACAATCGATAAAAGGCGTAGGCTTGACGTGCCTCATCCGCCCAGGGTTCCGGCAGTCCAAAGGCTCGACGTAAATCAAAACTAAGCATACCTCGGTAACGACCTGCTCGAGGAAGGACGCCTTCGTTGAGTCCGCTGAAAACCAAATAATCAAAGTCCAGGGCCAGGGTATCCGAAAGGCTCATCACGCGGATTCCTCCCAAGGCATTTCCTTCGGGATTCAGTGCCGCGGATCCCAAATGCATGGACCACATTTTGCGCCAAACCGCCCAAGAATTATCGGAGGGCAGCAGCCTTGCTGCGATTTGATGAATTAAATCAGCCATGGATCGAAGGGCATGTTGCTCCATAGGAGCCACCATGTTCTCCCGGGATTCGCTTAGGGCGAGGGCCACTTGGGCTAGATGAAGGTAGGTTCGGGTGGCTTGGTCAGGGGAACCAGGATTTGGCTCAACAGGAACCGCGAGATCCTCGCTTGATTCCACAAGCGATGGAATGAGCGGCATACCTTGGTAAACAAAGGATCGCAGATCCTTGGCATAAAGGAAGGTTGGCGATGCCGAGGGGTTTCCATCGCCTTGGGCTGCGCCTAAGTTCAGCTTGGACCACAAGGGATTGTTTATCCACTCGTTCCAATCCACCGAGCTGACCTTGCCTTTGAAGTGAAGACCTTGCAATAATTCCAGGTAGGCCATGGCCCAAGAGTAGGCCGAGGTCCATCGCAAGTCCAAAGGCATGCCCAGGTGCAGGCCCGTTTCGGCCAAGTCCCAATGCATCAGCAGGGGCCAAACTTGGGAGGATTCGCCCAAGACCCATCCGATTTGTCCGGGCTGTACCCCGGCGGCCAACCACTTTTGGATTTGAGCAATTCCTGCATCCATTTGTTCCATGGTCCCGGTGCAAGAACACTGATTTAATTGGGGTATTCCTGCGACAAGCCTATCGATGGCCGGCATTGCCCCCGCAAAAGGTTCGTCGTTGGGTATTTGCCTCAACCCATGCCCGGCAAGGTGCACGGGGTTATCGAGGTAATAGCGATCAGTGTCGGTGATCCAATGGATTTTGGTGGATTGATGCAGGGTTTCGATAATCTTTTGTAACAACGGACTCACATGATCGAACCCTACCCAAACCATGGCGTCCACCTGATCGTTGCGTCCATTGGACTCGCTCAGGGAATCCAATAATTTCCTTAGGGCACCGGAAGGGTAGTCCACCTTTTCGGCTTCCAATAGTCGTCGAAATTCCAGGTAAGTAGGGTAAATTAAATTGTAGAAACGCAGGTATTCCACCTCGGCCTGAGAGTGTTCTTCACCCGATGGATTCCAAATTTCAACCGCTTTCTGCTGGTTCAGGTAGCGAAAAATTTGCTCAGCGGGTACAGGGTGGGCCCCAGTCGGTAACACATAAGCATCCACTTCTTCAAAATCACTTAGAAGTCCGGGGGCCCAGGCCAAGAACTGCTCCGGAGTATCGGCTGTAGAACCTTCTTGGTCAACGGCGTAGAGATAAGCTTGATGGAGCAGGGAAATCAAATGCAGGCGATTGGCTCGGCGTAGTCCGCTGCGACGGTAGGCCCAGTCCTCGAGGGCAAAGCAAGCGGGCGCCAGGGAGGGTTTCCCCAATTGCCTCGAAAGGGCCTGCAGAAAAGGTGAAACGGGCCTAACTGCAGGAAAAATCACTTCAACTCGATGCAGTGCAGGGTGTTCTGCCTTGCAAAGCTGTAGGGCGACCGCTTCAAGGAATTTCATGAGGGTCGCTCGAACGAATGATCGGCCGCTTGAGCGCGAATAATATTCAGAGCACCCCCTGCGCGGAACCAGGCGATTTGTGCTTCGTTGTAGCTGTGGTTAAGTTGCAGCTCATGTTCCGAGCCGTCTTCATGGGTTAAGCGCATGCGCAGGACTTGTCCGGGTCGAAAATTGCTCAAACCCAACACATCCATGCGGTCGTTTTCTTGAATCAGGTCGTAATCCGCCTTGTTCGCAAAGGTCAAAGCCAACATGCCTTGCTTCTTGAGGTTTGTTTCGTGAATTCGGGCAAAGGAGCGAACGAGAATCACACGAACACCCAGATGACGGGGCTCCATCGCGGCATGTTCTCGCGATGATCCTTCGCCGTAATTTTCGTCACCGACCACCACCGACCCAAGGCCTGCGGCTTTGTAGGCGCGTTGCACATCGGGGACGGCACCGTAGGCTCCGGTCAATTGATTGCGGACGGAATTGGTTTGCCCGGTGTAGGCATTAACCGCACCGATGAGCATGTTGTTGGAAATGTTATCCAAATGCCCGCGGTATTTGAGCCAGGGACCGGCCATGG
>VHBD01000176.1 GCA_016872125.1 Sphingomonadales bacterium | reverse complement strand
ACGGTTTGGCCTTTTCGCATTACACCCATTTTACTTCGCCCATCCGTCGTTACCCTGATTTGTTGGTGCATCGTTTGCTCGCCCATCTGGACGGCTCCATGAACGGACAAACACAGGCCTATACCGAGCCGGACTTGGAGCGTTTGTGCAAATACGATAGCGAAAAGGAAAGGGCCGCTGCCATGGCCGAGAGAGCCGCCACTCGCTTCAAACAACTTCAAATGCTTAAGGGCAAAGAAGACCAAATATGGGAAGGCATGATTACGTCGATAGGGGAGCAAGGAGTTTGGGTGACCTTGGATTATAACCGCTGCGACGGTCTGTTGCCGCTATCCTCCCTGGATCACGATCGCTTTTATTACGATGCAGAGGAAATGGCTTTGGTGGGTTCCTCGCGAAACAGCCGTTTGGCCCCAGGACAAAGGCTACAGGTCCGCATTGCTCGTTTGGATCTTCGTTTCAGACGACTGGAGTTTCGATACCACCTTTCCGCAGAACAACGTTGAACTTGGGTTAACCCTTACTTTTATCCAATGGCAAACCCCGCAACACCGTCTTTTGCAAACGCTTTGAATCGTTACCGAGCTTTGGTGGACCAAGGGCTAAAGGAGCTGGATTGGTCCACGGCCCAACCTGCCGGGCTCTATGCCCCTATGGATTATTTCATGGGCTTGGGAGGCAAAAGACTGCGTCCCGCCCTTTGTTTGATGGCATGCGAAATGGCCGGGGGGGAGGCTGAATCGGCATTACCCCAGGCCTTGGCCTTGGAAGTGTTTCACAATTTCACTTTGCTGCATGATGATGTCATGGATGAATCCCCGCTACGCAGAGGGCAGCCTACCGTACACTTGCGCTACGGTTTGAATGCGGCCATACTCTCTGGCGATGCACTCCTTATCGAAGCCTACAGGCTGATGGTGCAAGCCAAACCTGAACTAATGCCGGACTTGGTCAAGGAGTTCAATCGGGTCGCCTTGCAGGTCTGTCAAGGACAGCAAATGGACATGGATTTCCAAAATAGGGAAGAAGTGAGTCTCAGCGAGTACCGGGAAATGATCGGGCTCAAAACAGCCGTGCTTTTGGGTTCTTCGCTCAAGATTGGAGCGATGATGGGCGGTGCTTCGGCGACTGATGCCCAGGCCATGTTCAGGGTGGGTTATCTCACCGGATTAGCCTTTCAGGTCCAAGATGATTGGCTGGACGTCTACGGTGATCCCAAGCGTTTCGGCAAGCAAATCGCAGGGGACATTAAAGCCTGCAAACACAATTTCTTGAGGGTGACCGCCATGCAAGAAGCCACCCATGAACAGATGAAACACTTGATCTCGACCTTTGCAAGGTTGCGAACGTATCTTGATCAAGAAAAGGACGAAGGGGATGTACAGGCGTTGGAAGCGCAACGCCAAGAATGGGTGGACGATACGACAGGATGTTACAACGAAATTGGATTAAAGCAGAAAGTTCAGCAATACAAAGCGGGGCTGATCCAAGATGCACGCTACGCCTTGTCTCGAACCGGCCTTAACGACGCCCCATTGGCCTCGGACCTGATGGATTATGCTGAATATTTGGCCAACCGATTGGAATAAATCAAGTCGGTTCACCGCTGAAAATTCCTTACAAAAATCCCAATTCCAATTTGGCCTCCTCGCTCATCAAGTCCTGAGACCAAGGGGGATCAAAGGTGAGTTCCACCTTGACCTCATTCACGCCATGAACACCGCGGATTTTGTCTTCCACTTCCCCAGGCAATGTGCCGGCGACTGGGCAAGATGGTGAAGTTAACGTCATTGTTACCAATACTTTACCCCCTTGTTGTACTTCAATATTGTAGATGAGTCCCAGGTCGTATATGTTCACGGGAATCTCCGGGTCGTAGATGGTCTTGATGATGTTCAATACCGCGTCTTGGATTTCTACAAAGCTAGGGGAAGAGGATTGGGTTGGGTTGGAATTTTTTATTGAACTGGAATAGGTTTTCTCCATAGGAGCCTGTAATGAATGGCCTTTGGTTGAATTTTTCTGTTGACTTTCATGCATTGGACGATACAAAAGCGCGAGTTGGCGAATACGATCCAACATCCCAGCCAAGCCGTTGGCACGGTTCGGGGACAAATGGTGTTGAAGCCCGGTGCGTTCGTGAAGATCGAAGCGAGTTTCTAGGATGGCTTCTGGGCTTTGATGCTGAAAGACCTTGAGCAGAAGGGTTATGATTCCCTTGACTAACAAGGCATCCGAGTCGGCCGCGAATTCCATATGTCTCTCCGCGTTGCAGGTTGCTCTAAGCCATACCTTGGATTGACATCCTTTAATGAGCAAGGAATCATTCTTGAAGGCTTCCGGCAACGCGGGGCATTCTTTGGCCAATTCCAACAAGTATTGGTAACGATCCTCCCAATTTTCGAGGAGTTCAAAGTCCAAGGCCAGGTTATCCTGGATTTGAGCGGGTGTTTCCATAGCGGTCACGAGCTGATACCCAGCATGCGGGCAACTTTGTGGAGGCTATGCCCCAAATACTCGATTTCTTGGTGGGTATTGTAGATGGACAAGGAGGCCCTCACGGTGCCGGGGATGCCCAATCGTTTCATCAGAGGTTGACCACAGTGATGACCGGTTCTCACCGCAATGCCCATGGCGTCCAGAAGCATGCCCACATCGTAGGGGTGGGCATCGCCAAGCAGAAAACTCTGAACGGCAACCCGGTCCTTGGCATATCCAATTCGACGAAGGCCGGGGACATGATCCAGAACTTCTTGAAGATGGGTGTACAAGGCTTCCTCTTGGGATTGAATGGCTTGCCATGACCAGCGTTCGATGCAATCGATTGCGGCGCCTAGACCGATGGCTTGAGCGATGGGGGGTGTACCCGCCTCGAAACGCAAGGGTGGGTCAGCGTAGGTGGCCTCGGAGTATTCGACTTCTCGAATCATATCCCCACCGCCTTGCCACGGGGGCATGAGGTCAAGATGTTCGCTACGGCCGTAGAGCACCCCGATCCCGGTGGGACCGAACATTTTGTGCGACGAAAAACACAAGAAGTCTGCTCCAAGGCTCTGAATGTTAATCGGCCTATGGGCAATTGTTTGAGCGGCATCCACCAGGACTTTGGCGCCAACGCGATGGGCCTTCGTCACAATGTCTTCGACTGGATTGACCGTCCCCAAGATATTGCTGACCCAGACCATAGCCACAAGTTTCGTCCGTGGGCTGAGCATACGATCCAAGGCCTGCAGGTCCAATTCTCCT
>VHBD01000175.1 GCA_016872125.1 Sphingomonadales bacterium | reverse complement strand
CGTCATAGGAATCTGCCCGTATTCGGTGTGTAGGACCTGAAAATTGCCCTTTAGGCCCAGGTTTTCCTCCATGTAACGATGCAAGGGCACATCGTAGGCCTCATTGGTCCAAGCATCCGGCGAAAAAACCGTGTATTCCACCAAGGCATGATGGGCATCCGTCGGCAAAACGTACACAAAGCACGGGTACCCGCCTACCTGCTCCACCCTGAAATCCATAAGCCTAGCGGTGAGTCCTGCGAATACCGGTTCCTCGCTGGTCAAGTAATAGCCTTTGAAATGTTGGTTAAGCCATAATCCTTGACGAGCCTCGTTCAGGGACCCTTCCAGCGGGGTGGATGCAAAGACCAAAGGAGCCCGAACGGTATTTTGTTGCATATGCACCAAAATCTCGGTCCCCTTGGGGCCTATGACCTTCTCGTATCCCCGGACCCGATCCTGTATTCGATGGATATGGGGGGCAAGGTCCAGGGCCTTGTGGCAATGGGCATAAAAATCCCCAGACCGCAGCATTTTGTAGGCATAGGGTTGCAGGTCCAAAGGAACCTGCTTGCCGTGGTGACCAAAGAAATCCATGCGATCCCAGCGATGGGCCAATAAGGTTTCAAAGGGGCCCTGCCCTTTTTCCCAGAAACACCAGGTTCGGTCATTCCCTTCCTTGACCTCGGCTTCGATCACCGCGAAACGCAGCCCCGCCCATTGGGGAGCGGCCAAGCGGTAAGCTAGGCTTAATCCCGCAGCGCCTCCGCCTGCAATCAGAAAATCGTACCGTTCCAAGGATCGCGCTTAGTCAGGCTGTTTATATCCGTATTGTTTAGCCAATAACCAGCGACCCACCCACCACTGCACCGTGATGGCAATGAGCAGCATGGTCAAGACATCCACCACCACCACAGCCGCCATATAGCCTGGGCCACTCAAGCGGGTGATGGCGCCCACCGTGGACAAGGTGTTCATGGAAATTCCATTCCATAGCATACTGATCGTCAAGGCTACCAAAGCTAGCAAGCCGTATTTCCACCAACGCGGGTGGCGTATCGGCATCAGGCCCACTAACGCAGAGGCCACCAACCATCCCCACAACATAGGCAGATTGAGGAGCACATTCACGAGCAGAACAAGTCCGGCGGCGTACCAAGGAGGGTCAGAACGGGAAAAGGCCATGGTTATAGAACAAACGAGGTTAAATAAGATTAATTGGAACTTCCCGAGGGCTTGTGGGGCCTCGCGACACTTGGGATCGCTCGAAAACGAACCGTGCGTAGCTCGGGGCCGCTGCCTCGATAATCTTGTTCGCGAAAGGCCTTGCGTTGAACGGCGGGATGGTACACCCCTTGGAGCCAATGCGCGATTTGATCCCGGTAATGGGGGCTGTTAAAGCGACCGCTTTGGCCGCCAGTGAGCATCAGCCTAGCCTCAGGGCCTTGGGGACCCAGGCCAATCAAGGTGCGCATGCTGGCGGAATGATTGCTGGGCAATTTACCGGCCACGTTCAGGGTTCGGTTATTCCCCGGGCTGGCAAAGGAGGCCATCGATAAGGGGTCCAATTTGAGTAAATGCTGCACCCAGGTTTGATGATAACGACCGTAGGACCAGCCTTGGGAATCCTTGCCCAGACTCCGGCCCAAACGGGCCAATGACGAATCCCAGACCATTCGCACAAAGGCTATTTTGGGCATCCAACCTTGGGCCAAGCGCAACGAATCACGATTCACCAGCTGGTGCAGGGCATAGGTCTCCACCGGTAACCAGCGCAGTCCGCTGTCCAAATGCGCCCCAATCATTTCCATGGCGGTGCGGCGAAAAGAATTGTACAGAGTAGGGGCCACCCTCACCGTATCCAAGACCCCATCCCAATCCTGAAGCGTAGTCCAATGAGAACCGGTGATTTGTTGCAACAACGGTTTGAGCATTTCCCATTCCCCATCGTACACGTCCATGTGCAGGGCACGGAGATCCTCGAAGCCCATGCTTCCATCCGTATGGCTATCCATAAGGCTCGATATGCGAAGTCCGCGGGTTCTGGACTCGTAACGGGTGGAGATATGTTCAGCAAGGGGATGATCCACCTGCTCCTGGTTGGCGGAGGCTACATAGCCCGTGGCGGGGTTCAATCTGCGGTACAAATCGTGCATGTTGGTGAAGGGAATACGGGCGGCCCGACGATTCCCTATACGAATACCCCGCTGAGGATCAGGGTGAACCAGGGCTGCGCCGGCGGTCATCATGCCAATATTCCCCGCCGCATCCGCGAGCACGATGTTCTGGGGCGGCTGTCGAAAGTGATGCAAAGCGGTAAACGCCTGTTCAATGTTAGCGGCTCTTTCGAGGTAATGAAAAGCCGCTCCTTCGTTGCCGGCTTGTTCGCCAATCCAACGCAAAGCCAAGAGGTTTCCAGAGGCTGTATCGGCAGGACCAAAATAGGTGCGGTAGAATTTCTTACGCACCGCATCCTTCTGACCTTTGACGCCGATAGCGACCTCAAAGGAATCCAAGGGCTCCCAACGGCCATCAAGTTTGTAGCGACCTTTGCCATCCCTTTCCAGCAGATAGAAATCTGTCAGATCCCAAGTGGCGTTAGTCATGCCCCAAGCCACATGCTGGTTGAAGCCGGTGATCACAAAGGGGGAACCCGCAACCCCAAAGCCGCGGCTCCATGCCCCCGCTCTTCCGTCTTTGGCGACCACTTCTTTGTGAATTTCGTACCACGTCGATGGAAAGGCGAGCATAAGATGGGTGTCGTTGCAGAGATAGGGGCGGCCGTTGCGGGTTCGGCGACCTGACACGGCCCAATTGTTGCTTCCAAGCCCGAAATCGTCCATGGTTTTGACCCTGGCCTGCGGAAAGCGCATCATAGAAACTGGACTCAGCGGGGCCGGGCTGCGGTATTGGTACACCCTGGAACTGCCGGAGACCCGTTGTTCCGCATCCAGGCCGGGGACCGTGACCAGGCTGCGGTATTGCGTCTCGTCCATCGCAAATTCAGGATAGATGGGATGCCGCAATTCGGCCGGGATACGGGTGGGGTACCAGAAATTATAACATTCTTCGCCCAAGACAAACTGCATTTCCGTAGCCTTCAAATCGTCCTCGTTGTAGGACAGAATATGGGACATGTACCGAAGCAAATAAAACAAATTTTCTTCCTTCCAAGGGCTGGGCTCGAAGCCTAACAAATGAAATTCCAAAGGCTTGTCGCCAGGACCCATCGCGGCGATATAATCGTTGATTCCACGGGTATAGGCGGCGATT
>VHBD01000174.1 GCA_016872125.1 Sphingomonadales bacterium | reverse complement strand
AAGGATTACCTCAGAGGCGATCACAAAATGGAGGGGAATTGGGACATTACTTACAACGAAACTCAAATAGCCTCACCAGTGATCATGCTGGTACGTCCGCAACATTTTATATACCTGAGCATTCGTCCTGCCCTTGGAATAGAAATGTTACGAATAATCCTAAGACCAGATTCTGTTTGGATGATTAGCCGCCTCAACAAAAATTATTGGAGCGGTACTTGGGCTGAATTGGAACCCTCCCTCGGGATGTCGTTGGATTATCGCTGGTTCCAAGACGCCCTGCTCCACGGGCATCGTTCCTTGATTGACCGAGCGGTTCTTGGCGGTTTATCCCCTTCATCTTCCGAGAAGCAACGTATCCGCTTTGAAGATATCTCCTTGGGAACAACCCCACAGGGTAAGCGTAACGCCATGTTCCAAGCCGAATGGGGGCGTTGGCCTTCCAAGATTCATCACCTCAAAATCCAAACCTCCAGCGGGAGCCTCCAAATGGATTACCTCAAAATCTTCGAAACAGAAAGCGCCTCCCTGCCCACCCAGATGACCTTTTCCCTCCAAATTCCGCGTAATCAGGCCCAGCTGGAAATGCATTGGAAAGAGCCCAAAATCCAAACCGTGGAATTACCCACCATCAAAATCCCCGAGGATTATCATAAACTCAAAATCAATCCCTAACATCACCCATCCATGATGCTCAATAAACGGTTGCGATCACCAGTACTTGGAGTGTCCTGCGCCTTGTTAGGGATCATCATTGGGCACGATTTACTTGGGGATCTCTTGATTCATTCGGCTACCGCCCAAAAGAACGCAGAAGTTGCCACTTCGAACGAACCCTCAAATTCCAAAAACCTACAGAGAGCAGGCCTTGAAGAACAACGACGCACCCTCAACGAAAGCATCCAAAAAACACGGCTCCAACTTGAACAGGTCCAACAAAAAAAACGCAGCGGACTCAAACAACTCGAGCTGATTCGTGGTCAAATTCAAACCCGCGAGAAAATCATCCTCAACTACAACCGCGAAATTGAGGTTCGTCAAGGACAAATTTCTGAACTAGAGGGCGTGATTGGAGCCCTGCGATCCGATTTGATACAACTCAAAAAAGCTTATGCTCAATTGCTTCGACAATATCACCGTCAAATGCAGACCCAATCCCCTGCATTGCTTGTTCTCTCCGCCAAAGACGTCAACCAAGCCTTGCGCAGAAGCCGGCATCTGAAGCAATACAACGCATACCGCCGAGAACAAGCTAACGCCATTGTCGAATTACAAAACGAAATGGCCCAGAAAGAAAAAATTCTGGAAAACGAAAAAAACGAAAAGGAAGTCCTCAAAACCCAAGAAGAAGCTAACAAACAAGAGCTCCGCAAAGAGGGCCAACAACAAGATAAAATCGTTAAAGCCCTCCAAAAGGACGAGAAAAAACTTCGTCAAGAATTACGCAATCAAGAAATTGCTCGAAACAAACTCCAGAAGAGCATCGAAGATCTCGTTCGCAAAGAAATCGAGACCGCCAAGCTTGCCGCTTTGAAATCTGCCAAGAGTGACAAAGACATAAGCAGTGCCACCAACCGGGAGCCCGGTCCGGCTCGCAATCAAGCTTTGTTGGAACTAACCCCCGATGCCAAAGCCCTGGGGAAGGCCTTTGAAGAAAACAAAGGCCGATTACCTTGGCCCTTGCGCAAGGCGATGGTTAGTGAAACCTTCGGATTTCATGCCCATCCGCAACTCAAGAACGTGAATATTCGCAACGACGGCATTACCCTCCGAGGCGAAAAAGGAGCTGAAGTCAAGGCTTGTTTTCGTGGTGAGGTCACTGCGGTGGTCAATATCCCCGGCATGCAGAAAACCGTCATCCTACGCCATGGACAATATCTGACGGTCTATGCCCATTTATCCGAAACCACCGTAAACAAAGGGCAGAAAGTCAACACAGGACAAGCCCTGGGCACCTTGCATACCCGCCAAGAAGATGGAGAGTCAGTCCTTCAGTTCCAGCTTTGGAAAGGAACCACCAAGGTTAATCCATTGCCTTGGTTGGCGGGTAAATAATCAAGAGCGGTAATCCGATAGCATCACCGGCATCAACAACATCAAGGTATCCTCTTGATCTTCCTGATGCACAGGCCGCAATACTCCGGGTCTGCTCGATAGGCTTAGCTCAAACTGTACCTCATCCCCCGACAAGGTGGACAGCATCTCCACCAAAAAGCGCGCATTGAAACCAATTTCCAAATCTGCCCCGTTGTAATCACAGGAAATCGTCTCCGTCGCCTGGTTAGCAAAATCCGGATCCTCGGCAGACAATTGCAGTTCACTCCCTTTGATGGACAACCTCACCTGGTACGTGGACTTGCTGGAATAAATGGAAATCCTACGCAACGACGAAAGAAACTCCGTGCGCTTGATCACCAAGCGGTTGGCGAATTCTTTAGGTATAACAGCTTGATAATCAGGATATTTCTGGTCAATTAACCTACAGACCAATTCCAAATCTCCGAAGGAGAAAGCGACATGGGTATTGTTATAATCCACTTTCACGGCGGTCTCATCCCCGGGCAGTGTGGCCTTTAATAGGTTCAAGGCTTTGCGTGGAACGATAAACCCTGCAGCGGCGGGAACAGAAATTCCGCCTTGTTTGTGCAAGACCAGCTTGTGGGCGTCCGTTGCCACAAAGCTGAGGGTATCCCCGGCACATTCCATTTTGACCCCCGTCATCGCCAATCGCAATTCGTCCGTGCCCACCGCGAACAACGTGTTGGAAATTCCGGTCAGCAAGGCATCAGAGGGCAACGAAAAATGCTGGTTGCCGGGCATATCCGGCAGGGTCGGAAATTCTTCTCCGTTTTCGCCAGAGAGCTTAAACTTTCCTTTGTCGGTATGCAATTCGACCGCAAAAGATTTGAGGTCAAAAGAAATGGAGATCGGCTGATCGGGCAGGGTTTTGAGGGTTTCCAAAAGAATACGCCCGGGGACGGCCACTTTGGCCTGACCATTGCCCTCAACGCCCAACCGCGTCCGCATAGTGGTGTTAAGGTCCGTGGTGCAGATGGTAAGGTTCTTGGCATCCACATCGAACAGGTAATGGTCCAAAATGGGAAGGACGTTGTTGGTCTGTATTACGCCTTGAACCGCTTGCAATTGACGGAGGAGGGCCGAAGAAGAAACGATGAATTTCATATAAAGCGATGTTGATATTAATTGAGCAATAAAGGTAAGCAATCAAGGCCTAAGGCCCTCTTCGCTTAATTGAGGTTTTGTAGCATAAAACCATGGGATGGCTCTTCGCTGCAAAACCCCAAAATCATTCATCCA
>VHBD01000173.1 GCA_016872125.1 Sphingomonadales bacterium | reverse complement strand
GTCAATTGAGATTCGCCCAGCTATGGAATTCGGCAGGGGTCTTGATGGGTCAGGTTTCTTACGAAGCTGCACAAGAATCGGAAAGGTCTTATGCCTTCGTCATTCCGTCCATGGCCTTAACTCCGGGTATTTATCTGTTGTTACTTAAGGATATCAACGGCGCCCTTCACCGTTGCAAAATTCTGCTTCAATAATAAACCTTTTCGCTATGTCTTCGAATACCATGCCCAAAAATCCATCGCATTCCCTAACGGTGATGAACGAATTGGTTCTGCCCAACGATACCAACACGTTGAACAATTTGATGGGAGGCCGACTCTTGCATTGGATGGATATTTGTGCGGCAATTGCCGCGCAGAAGCATGCCAACCGTATTGTGGTTACCGCATCCGTGGACAATGTGAGCTTCAACCGTGCAATTCGGCTTGGGAATTTGGTGAGTTTAACCGCCAGGGTTACCCGAGCCTTTCAAACCTCCATGGAGGTTCACCTGGAAGTATGGTGCGAGAACATTCCTAAGGGTATCCGACATTTGTGCAACAAGGCCTATTTCACTTTTGTGGCGGTGGATGACGGCGGTATGCCAACTTCGGTTCCTGAATTGGTCCCTGAATCAGAGGAAGACCAAATTCACTTTGCAGGTGCCTTGCGCAGGCGGCAGCTCAGACTAGTCCTGGGCGGTCGAATGAAACCCAGCGAAGCCAACGAGCTACGCTCCATTTTCGAATAGAACCCGGTCGAAACCCTCAACCTTGGAGTGCTTGGATTAAGCCCTCTAATGGGTCAATACAGAGATCAATCCGCGAAATCGCTGTCCTTAAGTTTGGGATTGATGCTACCCTCTTTGACTTGAAATTCAATTTGTTGAGGGCCCATACTGATATTGACTTTATGGGGAATCAAAAGCCCTTTGCCAATATCCCGGTAGTCTGAAAAGGAACTTGTGTTGGAAGCCTCCTTACCATCAGGGCTTTTGGTACTGCGTACCGTTTGCACTTTCAGCCCGGTACCAAGGTTGTAGAAATGACTTTCGGTATTCCCATTCAGGTACGTCCAATCCAGTCTTGCACAGAGCTCTTTGTTGAGAATGGCTGCTCCCCCCAATTTCAATTTACCGTTGGATTGAACCAACCACTCGATCTCCGGACAAGGTAGGGCATCGAGGGCTTGCTGAGCGGTTTCCTCTGCGTCGGCAGGCCGATCTCCTTGCATACTCTTGCGTGAAAGCTTTCCGTCTTTGTACAAATCGGATGACATCACCATGGAGCCGTTCAATTTGACCGTGGTCAAGGAGGCCAAGGGTTTGCTTCGTTTGATCTCGATTAAATCCAAATTCATACCTTGCAGGGTGGCAGACAATACGGTACGCATGCTTTTGACTTTGGACCAAGCCTTGGCGCCGCCAGTAGCTTGGATGTATTGATTCAATACGGATTCCAAAGTCACGTTGGCCGGTAATTTGATGGCGGTGGGGTCTTCGGTGGCGTCACCATTCCAATCCACCCATTCGATTTTGCCATCACTGTCCAAAGCCTTGAGCTTAGGGCCTATTTCTGAACCTTTGCCCACGCAGATCACGAGGCAGTTTTGGGGTTGTATCATTTTGCGAGCCACATCTTGGACTTTGGCCGCATCTACGCCTGCTAATTCCTGCAAATAATTCCGGTAGTACGACGGCGACATTTTGTAACGCTCCTGATCAATATAAAATCCTGCAATGGTTTGGGGATTCTGCAGTGAAATCGAAAAGGTTCCGTTGAGATAGTTGAGCACACCCTGTAATTCTTCGTTAGGAACCAAGGTATCTCGGATACGGTTGAGTTCGAAGAAGAATTCACGCAAGGAGCTGTCGGTGACCGCATTGCGTACTTGAGCAAAGGCGCGGAATTGTCCAATCAAAGGATTTCGGCTAAGGGAGGAATAGGCGCCGTAGGTATAACCGTGGGTTTCACGAAGGTTGTCAAAGAGTCGAGCATCGCTAGCCCCCAGAATGGTATTCATCACCGATGAAGGGATAACATCGGGTGACCCTGGGTAGAGTTGTACCGTGTTCGCAATTCGAATCACCGACTGCACGGCTTCGGGACGATCCACCACCACCACCCGAACGCCTTGCTGGGCCTCGGGTAAGGCATGTTTGTGAACTGGGACGGCGTCTTTTGACCAATTCCCTAAATACTGCCGGGTTAAGCGCTCAGCAGTAGCCCTATCGATATCCCCAACAATGGCCAAATAAGCGCAATTGGGCCTGAGGTACTGATCTCTAAACTGTTCACAATTCGTTAATTGAATGGACTCTAGTCCAGCGGAGGTCATGATCTCACCGTATGGGTGGTTCGCGCCGTACAAGAGCTTGGACAAAACCCTTTCGGCGATGGATTCGGCATTGCTTTTCTCGGTTTCTAAATTGGAAAGGTTTTGTTTAACTAAGCGCTCCAATTCACTTTGCCGATACTTGGGTTGGACGAGCATTTCACCGACCAAAGCAAAGACAGGTTCCATATTACGACTGAGCGCAGAGGCGTAAACAGAGGTAGCGGAGGAGGAGAGAGTTAGCCCCAGTCGATCCACAGCTTCGTCAAATTCTTCTTTGGATTTGTTGGCAGTCCCGCATTTGATGAGGTCCCCGGTGATATTGGATAAACCAGCTTTGGAGCCTTCAAGCACGGGATCGTAGTCCCAGACCAGGGACAAACTTATGCGAGGGAGCTTACGATTGGGGACCAAAAACACTTTGAGGCCGTTGTCCAATTCCCAGCGTTCGGCTTCGGCCCAGCGAATTTCAGGCGCTGGTTGGGGAAGAGGTTTAAGGCTACGATCAAGGGGTGTTTCCGCCTCAATGGGGGGGGTAGGTGATACGATTTTCCCTTTATTGGACTTCGAAGTCGCTGAATTAGAGGACTTAGCCTTGGTCTGTGCATAGGCAGAAGATAGGCACGTCAAAGGATTGGAGGAGTTGCCGTACAGAAAGGCGAAAAAGACAAGGAAAAAAGTTTTGAATTTCATAACAATGGGTATGGATCGAATAGAATGTACAATGATGAAGGAAAAGACCAGTGTTGAGTGAAAAGACCAGGAAGCTCAAGGTTTAGGCTTGGGCATATAGTACAAGGTCACTTGGTTGTTGGGAACCAAATAGGTGTTGGCAACACGACGAATATCAGCCGGGGTAACCTTCCGAAAACGCTCAAATTCCGTGTTGATAAGGTTAACATCCCCATAAAAAAGTTCGTAGTCGCTCAATTGTTCGGCAATTCCCTGCACGGTTCCCAACTGAGCGACCCTATCGCTTTCGAGTTGGGTGAGCAATTTGTTCAGTTCGGACTGTTGCACGGTT
>VHBD01000172.1 GCA_016872125.1 Sphingomonadales bacterium | reverse complement strand
ATTCGATGGAAAACCGTCGGCGCGGCTTTGCTGCTTCAGGTGGTTTTGGCCTTGATGGTCCATAAGGTCGCATGGTTTCGCCAAATTTTTGAGTGGGTCTCCGGCTTTTTTGTGGTGGTTTTGGGCTTTACCAAAGCGGGTTCCGTATTTCTGTTTGGGTCCTTGGTGGAAAGGGTGGATAGTTTTGGTTTTATTTTTGTTTTTCAGGTTCTTCCAAACATTATATTTTTTGCTGCGTTGAGTTCTTTGTTTTATTACCTGGGTCTTTTACAGAAAATCGTCTGGGTTTTTGCATGGGTCATGCGTCGCGGTCTGCGATTGTCGGGGGCAGAGAGTTTATCGGCTTCGGCGAATATTTTCCTAGGGCAAACGGAGGCTCCTTTGTTGGTGAGACCCTATATCGAGGGGATGACCCGATCCGAATTGTTGGCCTTGATGATAGGAGGAATGGCGACCATTGCGGGATCCGTGTTGGCAGCCTACGTTGGTTTCTTGGGTGGCTCTGATCCGGAGCAGCAACAAATGTTTGCGACGCATTTGCTGTGCGCATCGATGATGGCGGCTCCGGCTGGAATACTCGCCGCCAAAATGCTTATCCCTGAAACCGACCAAATCAACGAGAAATTGGAATTGAACAGTGAACAGTCCGGGTCGAATGTTTTGGAGGCGATTGCCAACGGTACAACGGATGGGCTCAAATTGGCGGTGAATGTAGGGGCCATGCTTTTGGTCTTTACCGCCTTAATGGCGATGGCAAATTACCTGCTGCAGTTCGGGATTGGGGAATGGACCGGCCTGAACGAACGTATTGCAGCGTCCACAGGGGGCCGGCAAACGGCCTTGAACATGCAGTATTTGCTGGGGATGGCCTTTGCACCCTTGGCCTGGTTGTTGGGCATCGCCTCATCGGATGTTATGCTTATAGGGCCGTTGTTAGGGGAGAAGAGTATCATGAATGAGTTTTTTGCATACACTACTTTAACACAATTCAAACTTAGCGGAGTTCTTCAGGATCCTCGTTCGGTGATCATCGCCACCTACGCGCTTTGTGGTTTCGCCAATTTTGCTTCGATCGGCATTCAGATCGGAGGGATTGGCGCCCTGGCTCCGGGGCGCAGGGCGTTATTGTCTCAATTGGGCCTCAAGGCCTTGTTGGGCGGAACGGTGGCCTCTTTGCTCAATGCGGCCTTGGCGGGCATGCTCGTTTAACCATAACCGCAAATCAGTGAAAAACGTTTTTAAGAAATGCGTGGCCTTCCTGGTATTGATGATATCAAGCTTTATGTTACGGGCCCAAGATGGGGCCGGTCAATTCCTGGGCGCTCCTGTTTCTGTCCGTGAAATAGGCCTTCCCAAGGAAATCCCTGCACGAATGGATTTCCATGTCTTGGTGAATGCGCCGTACAGCGTGCAGATCCAAGGTCGATTGCGCGATGATGAACCTGGCTCTAAGGAACCTATGCCCCAATGGCAAGGACTGGAAGCGGATATGGTACGGGCCTTTGTCCGTTGGATGCAGCGTGATAAACAAATCCGCTTGGATTTTGACCCTATTTTTCATTCGGATACCGCTTCTCTTCGTTCCGCAATGGGGGCAGACCCTACCCAAGCTGCAGGGGTCTTGGTTGGTGCTGAAGGTGTAAACCCCGTCAAGGACAGCGCATGGCTAACTCCTTTGTCTTGGTTGCGATCCGGGGTAGTTCTGCTGGTGCCTTTCTCGGATCGTTCATCATGGGGGGCTTGGAAAGCCATGACCCAAGGCCTGGACAATCGAAACTTGGTCTTGCATCAATCGCCGATGACCGCAGCCTGGGAAAAGGATTGGACCAAGATGATTTCGTCACGATGCCGAACCGAAAGGATCTCGGAGGAGTCCATGGTATGGAAAGCACTGGGGAAGAAAAGTGGGACCACTTACGCCGTCATGGATGCGGGAACAGCCTCTGCGTATTCGAAGCAGGGAGATTTCTCGGGTTGGCGGGTAAGAATTCCTGCAGGCTCCTCTACAACTGTGCGTTATCTGGTATTCCCCCAAGGCTCTTTGCTGAGGTCGTACTGGGAAGAGTTCCTGTTCAGCGGATGGGGTTGGTTAAATTCCGATGAATTTGAGGCCTTGATGGAGAAGCACTTTCATGCCGGTGCTCGTTCTGTGATCAAGCCCTCCCCCGGACCATAGGGGACAAGCCTACTTTAAGGTGGTAAAGCTTATTCGGTTAAGATTTTTTTAAATTTTTGATTAACAATCTCATAAAGTTGCTCCATAATCAGATTTATTTGTTAATTTTAAATAACGATGTTTTAAATTAAAAAAAACAAATATGAAAAACCTCATTCAATCGCTTCTCCTATTAGGGTCTTTGGTGACCTTGTTGGCTTTGTCTTCTTGCAAAAAAGACGAGCCCACTCCGACTCCTACTCCTGCCTTCAATGGATTCACCATTGGATCCCAGAAATATCCAATCAGCAAAGGATGGATATTGCCTATTGATACAGGTTATGTAGGTGTAATTTTTGCATCCAGTACCATTTCTGATAGCCTTACGGGCATAGGTGATGCTCTAACGGGTTTTTTTGCTGTGGAGGAAAACTCAATTACCTTGAACACGGGAATTTATGCTCTTAATAGCTCAGAAAATCCAATGACCGTCGGCAGTTTTCTTTTTTTCTTGAATTCCGGTGAAGACGCTGACCCTAATTATGAAGCATTACCGAATTTTAATACCAACAAGACGGTTTCAGTTGCAAAGGAGTCCAATAAATATGTTCTTACGTTCAGCGGTATAGTGGCCAAAGATTCGAATGATGTAAGTGTCACGACTTCCGCTAACATCAAGGTGCCGTTAACTGTACTTGATGATTTTTTTGGAGCGAAGTCATCGGACATGGGATTGAATGACAATCAGTTCCATGCGTTAAGGCAAAAACTACAGAAGTTTAGGCAGCGCGCCACCCAACGATAGTCTATTAATTTTTGACCAAGCCGGCCATGGTTTGGCCAATGTTAGCAGGTGATGCGACGACATGGATGCCGCATTCGGACATGATGCGCATTTTGGCCTCGGCGGTATCGTCCTTGCCTCCCACGATAGCCCCTGCGTGACCCATTCGGCGGCCTGGGGGGGCGGTTTGTCCGGCAATGAAGCCCACGACCGGTTTGGGGTTCCCGGCATCACGCAGCCAGCGAGCGGCTTCGGCTTCCATGCCTCCTCCTATTTCTCCGATCATGACAACGCCCACGGTTTCGGGATCGTTCATGAACAGTTCCAAGGCTTCGCGGGTAGAGGTTCCAATGACGGGGTCACCGCCAATACCGATGGCGGTTGATATCCCCAGGCCCGCT
>VHBD01000171.1 GCA_016872125.1 Sphingomonadales bacterium | reverse complement strand
GAGCTCATAATATTGAAAGTGATATTATCCAACAAAAGGCGGAATCCCTTTCACCATGGAATCCCCTTAGGTTATGGATGCATTGGGAGTACCATAAAATGAAAGCCTTTGAACGTCAAACCGTACGCGCGGTGGATGCCGTTTTGGCCATCAGCCCCCATGACCTGAATCAGCTGCAGGCCATGGCCCCTGAACACAAGGATACGATGCTGCATTTGGGGTACTGGCCCGTCATGGTCCGTCCTGCAGAGCCCCTTACCAATACTCAAGCGACGGTATGGAATGGAGAAAGGCCCCTCAAACTGGGTTTCATTGGGACCATGGATTGGCTGCCTAACCAAGATGCTGTTCAGTGGCTGCTCCACGAGTGGATTCCCGCCACCGAAGGTTGGCCGAACCGGCCGGAATTTCATGTTGCAGGCCGAAAAGCCCCCGCCTTTTTTGCGCAAAAAAAACCTGCCTACTTTTTTCATGGCGAGGTGGAAGATGCCCAGGCCTTCATGTTGTCCTGCGATGCGATGGTCTTTCCGTTGAGAATGGGCAGCGGTCTCAAAATCAAAGTTTTGGAGGCCATGGCTTTGGGTATCCCGGTGATCTCCACAGCCCAAGGAGTACAAGGCATGGGCTTGACTCCTGGAGAAAATTACCTGCATGCCGAAAATGCCGAGGAATTTACGCAAGTCTTGAGGGATATTTCGGATTCTCCGAACAAATTGCCTCGATTATCCGAACATGCCTCGCTTAAATTTCGTAACAATACTGAGCATTTGGAACAAGTGGCTGCCTTGAACAATCTTATGCGACCATTCACCTCCTCTGGCGACAAGGCAAAAACTCCAACGGCATGATGCTCTCGCTTATAGCCTTGACGGGGTGTATCGCAGGTTTGGGCCTTATGCATACCTATGTGATTTATCCTTGGCATATGCGCAGGCTAGCCAAACGACCCCAGGATTGGGATCCCCTGGAGGAATTTCCGAAGGTGATTCTGTTTATGGCGGCTTACAACGAAGAGGTCATGATTCAGGCCAAAATTCAATCCATATTCAGAAATCATTATCCCAAATCGCGTTTAAAGGTGGTTGTTGGAACTGATGCCTGCACGGACGGCACGGATAAGCTTCTGGAACGAATGTGCCAAGAATACCCCGGACTGCAGCACCGAAAATTTCCATTAAGGACAGGTAAACCGGGAATCATCAACCACCTTTATCAAGAATATCCTAGCGAGGTGGTTGATTCCGCCATTCTGGTTTTGACGGATGTGGATGCAATCTTCGAAGAGCATACCCTTGCTGAGCTGGTTCTACCCTTCTCGAATCCCAACGTGGCCGGGGTACAGGCCAATATTAAACCTATTCTTGATACGCAACCCACACTTACCACGACTGACACCCTAACTGGAAACGTGGTTGCCCAAGAATTGCGTTATATGGAAGGAGAAATGTTATCCAAACAAGGCGAATCCAGAAGGGGGACGGTTATTGGGGGCTATGGCGCCCTGATGGCGATGCGATGGGATAGTTTTGAGCCCTCGCCGGATGGACTGCTGGTAGACGATTTCTTTTGGTTTGCCCGTTTGCTTCAAAAGCAAGACGCTCAAGTTGTCTTTGCCGAGAAGGCCGTGGCCCGCATGCCCTTGGAGGGAAGCTGGGCGATTCAATTTCGGCGAAAACGTCGCCTTGGCAAAGGAAATCTCCAGAACTTATGGAATTTTAGATCCCTCGCTTTGCACCCCAAAACAGCCTATTGTTACATTTCCCACAAAGTGCTTCGGTGGTTAAGTCCTTGGCTCCTTATCGCCTGCTATGGTTCATGCACAGCCATCATCACCATGCAGTGGACGATGCTTGAAACCTTCGGATTCACCTTGATTTGGCTTACCCTTTCTTTGTTCTTGCCCCTTGGGTTCAAATTACTGACCCTCCCATTGCTTGGGTGGAAGCCCTTCCAAACCAAGGTTCAATGGCTTGAGCATTTTGTGCTGATGAATGTAGCCTTGGCTTTGGGCGCATACGATTTAATCTTCAAGCCAACCCGTCAGGTTTGGTGGGACAACCGCAAGGTTGCTTCCCCAAGGTCGAAGGGTTAGAATCCAAGGGACAGCCCTGCCGAATACCCTTTGAAATCGCCCAAGGTGAATGCCTCAGCATGCAGAGCGATCAAAACCAATTTGAATCGTAAGCCCAGTCCCATCCGCAATTGTTGCTCGCTGTCAATCTGAATATCCAGGGGATTGCTAAGGCTGGTCCATTCTTCGGTGAGGTTGGCGGGATTGTTGGGGCTTGGGGTTAATCCAGAACGAACGGCATAATTTCCTTTGGCAGCCAGCAAGAAGGAGGAGTTCTGAAAACCAATGCTGGCATAAGGGGTGAAGGCCAATATTTTCTTGGAGAGCACAATACCCAAACCGGTGGCCCTGCCTTCCATAAACAATTGTTGCTTCGAGAAATCCTGTGAACCGCTAATCGCACGGTTGGTCACTTGGATACCTGGCGCAACATTGTAGGCTGCAAATGCAGATGGCTCAATGCTCGCATCCAATTCATAACTCATCCTTGAATGACTGGCATACAAACTCAAACTTAAGGGGAGTATCTTGACCACTGGAATCCATTGCAGCAATTCATGCTTAAGGCCAACACCCCAAAAGTTGATCTTACCGGAAAGGATGTTCTCGGGAATTATACCGTTCCCCAGAGTGGACAAATCGAGGGTTGGGGCGTAACGAATACTCAGTTCGGTGTTCTTGACCAAGCCAATATTGGCCTGGATATAAGGGGCAAAGGTCATGGACAAACCCAACCCCTGGAAAATATTGCCCAATGCGGGATATTCAATTGATCTCACACCACCAGGAATCGACGAATCCTGAATGGTACCCGTAACAACCCATTGTGGGGAAATCGCACTGCGATCTCCTGCGATGGTAGGGACTGCATTGGGATTGCCTCCAACGGCTTTGAGGGTGGTCAACTGCAGCGTGGCCGGATCAAAGAATTTGTGTTGATCCGGCATTTGAAGCACCGTCACCCCTGCTTGGACATTCAAGCGAAGGGTCTTGAGGGAATTCGCGGTATTGAACCAATTTTGCCCCAAGGCCATTGAAAAACCTTGACCCATCGGGGATAAATACGCGCTAAGAAGTTTGTTGGCATCCTCCTTACCACCGGCAAGAATAGCCAAGGCATCATCCTGGGCTTTGGCCTGAGGGGCCTGCATCAAGACCCCCAGCAATCCAAGAAGCCCTATCAAAGAACCCCTACACGTTTTGAAATGGTGCATATTGTATGAAATCATAAACATGGAATTTAAATGGTCTTGTAAACTTAATGGTAAATACGACAATCTGCCC
>VHBD01000170.1 GCA_016872125.1 Sphingomonadales bacterium | reverse complement strand
TTACAGGCCTTTAATTCATGCTTTGAATACGGCGGGGATTCTTCGTTTTCCGGATTTTCAAGGCGACATGGTTCGGTTGGGACTTGGACTGTATGGGCTTGAGCCTACGGGCAATCTACAGGTGCAGCTTAAGCCCTTGACTAAATTCAAAACAGTGATTTCTCAAATCCATTGGTTGCGCAAAGGCGATCGTATCGGCTACGGTAACGAGGGCCGCATGCCCCAGGATGGCCAAGTTGGCGTTCTGCCCGTAGGTTATGCGGATGGTTTGCGAAGAGCGCTGGGCATGGGCAAAATCACCATGCAATGCAAAGGTAGGCCCATTCCAACCATTGGCCGAATCAGCATGGATTTTTGTTTGGTGTATTTGGGGGATATGGACGTTGAAATTGGAGACGAAATTTGTCTTTTTGGGGAGCCCGGCACCATCGAGGAATGGGCCAAAACCTGCGACACTATTCCTTATGAAATTTTAACCTCCATTTCGGATCGCGTTCAGAGGGTTTACACCCGAGGCTGAATCTCCAAATGGGCTTAAATTTGGGCGTGACTATGTTTTCTTTCTGTTCGATTTTTTTTGTTGGGCGCGCAAGCAGCTCGGCACTTCTAAAATGGGTGTTTCCAAAAATTGCCCTGCTTTTCGCTTTACTTTTCATAACAAGTTGTGCATCCGTTCGTAAGCGGGGCTGCAATTGTCCTCAAATCGGAAAGAATTTTCAAGACAAACCCAACAAATCGTATCAATTTCATGGGTGATTTACCAGGGCGCTCCAATACAGAGGGTTATTTGAACACCGCGCCAATGGGTAAGCCGCTGAGGGTTATCCAACTCATTGAGGGCGATCTATCGCTAAAGCTTATGGAAATGGGTTGTTTACCTGGGCAATGGGTGGAAATCGTTCATCGGGCCTCCGGTGGCCACGCCCTTGCTTTGCAAGTTGCGGAGTATGTTTTGGCGCTAAGGGCTGAAGAGGCCAGGGCGGTCATGGTTCGATGGGGAGAATCCCCCTTAGCGGACATGGATTTTTTTGCAACAACATCAACGCAAGGATGATGCGTCGCAGAATTTACGTTACAGGAAATCCCAATTCCGGCAAAAGCACCCTGTTCAACGCTCTTTCGGGTTTGCACCAAAAGACAGCGAATTTTCCGGGCGTTACCGTAGAGAGCCTTCAATCCACCCTGGATTTAGGCAACGGTGTTATGGCTGATTTAGTTGACCTTCCGGGTACATACAGCTTGTATCCGCAGTCCGAAGACGAAAAGGTCGCATGCCGTGAGCTGATCCAGGCCGCTTTGGAATCGCAAACTCCCACCCTGATTTTGTTGGTGCTCGATGCCTCGAACCTGTTTCGAAGCACGCTCTTGATCAGTCAAATCCGCGATCTCAATTTGCCCATGTTGGTGGTATTGAACAAGGCCGATCGCGTAAGCAGTCCAAGCCTCAAAGGCGTGATCCAGTGGTTTTCCGATGAACTTGGTTTGGTTGCCTTGGCAGCCGACGCCCGCAGGGGTAGAGGCTTGCCAGAAATTCAACGGGCAATTCGTAAGCCATTGGAGGCCTATGTTATTAACCAAAGCAGTGCGGGACCGTCCCCTGCCGATCGGTGGATGCAGTTGTACGATTCCCCTGAAGCCCCATCACCCCCTGCTCGTCAAGAAGAAATTCGTCGGCAACATTCCAAGGAAACAGTGGAGCGTTACAGCCTCATTGCGGCTCAGCTAAAATCATGTCCGGTTCACGAAACTAAAGCCAAACCAGCCTTACCGAATTCGATGGATAGGGTTCTGTTGCATCCATTTTGGGGCTATGCGGTTTTTGTGGCGGTGATGTCCCTGATGTTTCAGGCCCTGTTTGCTTGGGCTTCTTACCCCATGGACGGCATTGAAAGTATGATGTTATGGGCCTCAGATTACACCCAACAAGCGCTGCAAGCGCAATACCCCGGATGGACCAGGTTTTTGGTACAGGGTTTGATTCCGGGCATTAGTGGTGTTTTGGTTTTTGTGCCGCAGATCTTTCTCTTATTTTTCTTTCTGGTGGTGCTTGAAGAAAGCGGTTACATGTCGAGGGTCAGCTACTTGATGGATCATGGCCTAAAATCGATAGGCCTTAATGGGAAGTCGATCGTGCCGATGATAGGGGGCTTTGCCTGCGCTGTACCCTCGATAACTGCGACCCGTAACATTATATCTTGGAAAGAAAGAATAGCCACCATCATGGTGCTGCCTCTTATGAGTTGCAGCGCAAGGCTTCCGGTATATGCGCTGCTTATCCAGTTCGCTGTGCCAGGTGGTTATTGGTTGGGCGTCTTTAGTCTTCAAGGTCTAACGATGATGGGGTTGTACCTTTTGGGGGTCGTTGCGGCCATAGGCTCTGCGTTGGTCATGAAGCGTTGGATTAAACCCAAAGGCCCGTCCTATTTTATGCTTGAAATTGCCCCCTATCAATGGCCGGTTTCACGCAATTTATGGCAGGTTCCCGCAAGGTATTGTGTTAATTTTGTGCAAGGCGCCGGTAAGGTGATTGTTTTGGTTTCGGTGTTGTTGTGGGCATTATCTTCTTTTGGCCCAAGAAATAACATGCTGGCCACCCTCCGTGGCCAAGAAGCGGCCCCGCCCTTGGAACAAAGCTATGCGGGCGTCTTGGGAAAGGCGTTGGAACCCGTGGTGGAGCCTTTGGGTTTTGATTGGAAAATAGGAATTGCCCTTGTGACTTCCTTTGCGGCAAGGGAGGTATTTGTGGGTACTATGGCCACCATTTATGGGCTCGAAGGAGATCCTGATGATCCCCAAACCGGAAAGCGGCTCAAGGAAAGGATGGGGGCCGATCTCAAGGCCGGTACTAATCAACCTATGTTCGATTCCGCAACGGTCTGGTCCTTGTTAATTTTTTATGCCTTTGCTTTGCAATGCATGAGTACTATTGCCGCGACGCGCATGGAAACCAAATCCTGGAAATGGCCGATGCTTCAACTTGCTTATCTTAGTTTCTTGGCCTATGCGGGCTCACTTTTGGTCTATCGCCTTTGTTTATTGATTTGACCCGCGTAGCCAATTATCAAAACAGGGCCCTTCTAGCCCCCCTTATTCAGAAGCTTAAGCCGTACATGAGCGCAGAGGCTGCTGTTTGGGTTGCACAGCTTTTGGTGGTTCATGGGGTTGAATTGCTAATCACCCAAGAACGAAGTTCCAAATTTGCGGATTATCGTCCACCGTGGAAAGGAAGAAGCCATATCATCACGCTGAATTACAACCTTAGGCCCCTGAGTTTTCTGCTCATCTTTCTTCATGAATACGCGCATTTGTTGAATTGGGTGGATTACGGCCCCCGCGTTGCAATTCATGGAGTCGAAT
>VHBD01000169.1 GCA_016872125.1 Sphingomonadales bacterium | reverse complement strand
TGCAGGGTTTCGTCTTCGGACTTTCCGACCGCAACAACGATTTCATCGCAAAGGGGAAGAATGGATCGAATGGCTTCCAGAATCGGATAATCCAAGAGAACCGCGTTGCGAATAAAGGTAAAACCGCTGACTTTCAAGGAAATAAACTAATTTTATCCAAGACCTTTGAGGACATTCCCCAGGACAAGGCCCAAGCCAAGGCCCGCTAAATTGACAGCGATGCTTGCCGATGAATAGAGCAGGGCCATGCCCCAAAATTTGTGTTGCAACAACACCCACAAGTCCATTCCAAAGGCAGAGAATGTCGTGAGCCCCCCACAAAATCCCACGATCCCAAAGGCTACAACACCGTTCAAGGCCATGGGAAGATGCGCGATCGTCGGAAATTGGTTGTTCCCGTTCAGGCTCAGCCAAAGGCCGAGGATGAATCCCCCCAAGGCATTGACAGCGAGGGTTCCCATGTTCAATTCCGGGTGCGCTGCACCCAGCCATTGGGACAGGCCTAGCCTGGTAACCGATCCCAAGGCACCGCCAAGGGCTACGCCGAGCAGGGTTGTCCAATTGAGGGCCGTCCAATTCATGGTTTAACGTTAAGAAAGGGTTAAGTCCATTGCTTGTCCAAAGTTATGGCCAGCCCCACGCTATTTTTGGGGAATACAATCCCCCACCATGCAATTTACCAACCTTGTTATGGTTTGGGCCCTCAGCGCAGGGACCATCACCACTCGGGCTCAAAATTCAGTGCCGGCGCAACAGGCCGGTCAGGTTCCAAACACTGCCGAGGCTTCCGAAAACACTCAGGCCCCAGCGCCTGCATTCACCGACCCTTCCATGCCCACCGTGACCATCGGAGCTCAGGTGTGGATGCAGCGGAACCTGGACGTGGTGACCTTTCGGAACGGGGACACGATACCGCAGGCTGCGGCGGATTCGGCCTGGATGGCTGCCGCCGAAAACGAAACCCCGGCCTGGTGCTACTACAATAACGACCCGGCCAACGGCGCCGTTTACGGGAAGCTTTACAATTGGTTTGCCCTCAAGGATACCCGCGGCTTGGCCCCCTTGGGTTGGCATTTGCCATCGGACAAGGAATGGACGGAAATGGTCTTTGAGTTGGATTCGGTGGCCAAGCAACAGTATCTAGGGGGTGCCGAAAGCGTCAACGCAGGGCCCATGCTCAAAACCCCCGAAGGATGGAAGGATGACGCTGTCGAAGCCAACAATTCAAGCGGTTTCACCGCCTTGCCCGGCGGATACCGCGTGCATTGGAATATCGAAAAAACTGCAGCGCCCTTTAAAGCCATCGGCGAAAGTGCCAATTGGTGGAGCAGCACCCCCACGGCCGGAACCGACGCCTGGTTGCGCAATGTTTTCTACAAGAACAACCAGGTCAAGAAGTATTTTTTCAACCGGGGTTACGGGTTTTCGGTGAGGTGCATCAAGGGGGAATTGGAAGATTGACCTGTTCGGTATAATTTAGGGCATGATGTTGATGATGACGCGTTATGCCGCCCTGCTCACGGCACTTGGGGCTCTGCTCCTTCACGGCCCATTTGTTACCGCGCAAACCGCCACACAATCTGCTGTGCAAAGTATCCCGCAAGACTATCCAGCGGTCAAAATCGCGGGCCTGTGGTGGATGCAACACAACTTGAATGTCACCCGCTACCGCAACGGGGACTCGATTCCCGATGGCACGGATAATCGTCAAACCTGGGCCAATCTCACCTCCGGCGCATGGGCCTACCCCGATAGTAACATTATGATGCGCAGCACGTTCGGACTTCTTTATAATGCATATGCGGTGAGCGATCCGCGCGGTCTCTGTCCTGGTGGATGGCGCCTGCCAACCCACGATGAATGGACCGCGCTGACCAATGCTCTTGGAGGAGAAACCGAGGCCGGGGCTAAGCTCAAAGGCAAGGACGGCTGGTTCCCCGGTCTGCAAGGACGCGATGAGCTCGGCTTCCAAGGCCTCCCTGCCGGATTCCGTGGAAGCGATGGCACCTTCGGGGGTGTTGGCGCTTATGCCTATTGGTGGAGCAGTACTTCCAGCGGTATCAACGGGGCCTGGGGCCGATTTGTGGACGGGACCCAACCCGGCATCTTTATGATGGATGGCTTCAAGAAATCGGCCTTCTCCGTCCGATGCGTTCGCCAAGTGAGTAACGGCAAGGCCGGCTCCTCTACCCGGTAATTGGATTTAGTTAGGTGAAGAGGGCATTTATTTTAGTCTTTGGCGTTTATTTCCGAAGGCGATATTCAACCCTAAACTGAATTGGAAGGCCCCCGCATTGCTTTGAGCATAAAATTGTTGGAAATTTTCGGCTTGAAGGAAAGTTTGAATTCCCAGCAAACGAAGGGCAAGCATTGCGCCAATGCCTTTACGAACACCGGATAGGCCAAGATTTAATCTCGCCGATAACACTGAACGAAGATCCACTTGGGCATAGACAGAAATCCAAGGTCGGTATCCTGCATAATCACTATACTGGAAGGTATGCCGCAAAATCCCGCCGAAACACAGGTTATTGTGAACCCGGTACTGGTAGTGAAGAAGGAGTTGTGTGGGCAAGGCGGTGGTATAAGAAGGGGCATTGGTCAAGGTGTCAAGTGCAAAATTTCGGTCAAGACTGTCACCAATACCTTCGAATAGTTCAGGAAAATCATCGCCTTGGCCTATTTGAATCAGGGGGCTTTGGTATTGGTAAGACCCCTTGTAACGAATTTGAGTAACATTGTCTTGCCAACGAATTATTCCACCTAGATTGAGTACGGAGGCCTCTATCGAGTGCAATGAATTAATTTGATAGGTGGCGCCCAGATCCATGGCGAACCCTGGATTCTTGGTCCTCAAAAGGAGATATTCAGGGGAAGGGAAATCTCCGGTGGGGACCCCCTGCAAATCCGTTTCATTCAAATTGGAAGATTGAAGCAGGAGGTCTGCGCTTAAATCAATTTTATCGGTGTTAATGACAAATTCCAGCTCATTACGGGCCGTATTCAAATTCACAAGCCCGTTCAAAAATCTGGCTTTGGCACCTAAGGTGAATTTTTGCCAATGATAAACGCCCCCCACATGCCAATCCGTATAAGCCATGGCATTCAGGGCAAACCTGTCCAGATTCAGCTGTGTGGAATTGGTGGCAATTTGAAGCAGACCACCAGGAAGGCTAACACTGCTCATCGCTTGAACTGAGGCACCCGCATAAACGTAGGTCTCTTTCGTAAGGTGAAAACCCAAAGACAGTAGTCGTATTCTGTTTTCGAGATTCATTTGGATTGGATCGGCCTGTGGAGAAGCCCAGCGATTAACATTGAGAATCACCGAATCCCCGCTGCTTCTGAAAAGGTTGTC
>VHBD01000168.1 GCA_016872125.1 Sphingomonadales bacterium | reverse complement strand
TTTCGTGGTTTGCCTTTTTTACGATGTGGTCCTTTGCCACGCCGGCCCTAACGGAACATGTTTTTGGAGCCCCCATGCCCGATGCTGGTGCGGCCGATTACGATGCGGCATTTGGGGCCTACAATGTAGCCGCCAACAAAGTGGGTTCCGCCATGGGTTTGTACGGACTCTCTTCCATGGGTTTCGCCTTGGTTTTGACCTTGGTGACGGCTGTTCGATCGATCAACCGCCGTTTTATTCATGGGTTATCGTTGACATTCGGTGCCATGGGTTTTGGCCTGATGGCTTTGGCCGGACCGCAGTATCCGGAGCTGCTCAATTTGAGTTTCGGCCTGATAGGCCTCGCTTGGGGTAGCATTCTTAGCATGCCTTATGCGATTTTGTCGTCCTATGTGGCTCCGGATAGGATGGGTATTAGCATGGGTCTTTTTAATATGTTCATTGTTATTCCCCAAATTGTGGCGGCCTTGGGTGGGGTCAATTGGGCCTATAAATTTTTCTTTGGGGAAGCGGTCGTCCATACGATGAGCCTTGCGGGTTTGAGTCTGTTGCTGGGCGCTTTATCGGTTTTGGTACTGCCGGGGACGAAGCAAAGCCAAGGTTAATCCAATTTAATTTTGTTTTCCTTTGGACCTTGGCCTATTTTTAGCCACGATACCTATTATCCATGAAGATATTTTTATGCCTTTGGCAGCTTGTCTTTACCCCATGACCGGTGCGGCCTCTCATTTCTTGAGTGGCTACATTGGGGTGGTCCAAACGTCCAACGATTCGGTGCGTTTGGTTCATCAGGGCAGCTGGTTCGATATGCCGCCATTTAAGGGAGTTTTGGTGATTCGTCAAGGAAGAAAATTCTTCAAAAAAGCAATCTATTGATTGCGCGAATGCTTTATTTTTTTGTACCTTTTTTGCTGGCCAATCTGGCCACGGATTATTATGTCTGGAGGCATTTGAAAAAAGGTTTTCCGGATTGGGCATTGGCCAAACGTAGAACGTGTTATGGATTTTACGTAGCTTTGCAGATTACGTGGTATGTGGCCTTGCCGGTGGTTGCGGCATGGGGTTACGAAGGGTTGCCTGCTTGGTTTCGCAATGCATTCCAAACCTATGTGCTCATGGCAGTAGTATCCAAAGTTTGGGCCTTACCATGGTGGCTTTTCAAAGATATCCTTGCGTTCTTTTCATGGATAGCTTTTCGGCTCAAAAAGATTTATGGGGATATAACCACAAGGGAATCAGCTCTGCTCTTGCTTGAAAACAAAGTGAACAAGGGTATTATGGATGTCGCCTCAATTTCGCGAGCAGATTTTTTGAGCCGTCTTGGTTTTGTGGTGGGTTCTATTCCTCTTCTGGGGTTGGGTGGATCTGCTCTTTCAGAAACAGCATACCGCTACAAGATTCATCGTTTAAAAATTACCCTTAAAGGTTTGGCTCCTTCATGGCGTGGGAAGCGAATCGTTCATCTATCGGATTTGCATACCGGATCATGGGATGATCGGGAGGCTATTCAGCGTGGTTTGGACCTTGTTCATTCTCTGCACCCTGATTTAATTTTTTTCACGGGAGATCTGGTGAATACTCGTGCTGCCGAGGTAGAACCTTGGATGGATCTATTGGCCCAAATACAGGCTCCTCTGGGAGTGTTTTCGATATTGGGTAATCATGACTACGGGGATTATACCCAGTGGGTTGACGAAGATGCTAAGAGCTCCAATTTCGCTACCATGATCGCTACTCATCGGGAATTAGGTTGGAAATTGTTGCGAAATCAATGGATTCCTATTTCAAATGAAGCTGGAGATATCATGTACTTGGTCGGCTCTGAAAACTGGGGCAAGCGTTCGGGATTCGGTAAGCAATATGGGGACCTGAACCAAGCTATGAAGGGTTTACCCGAAAATTCGCAGACTATTTTGTTGACTCACGATCCTTCGCATTTTGATTTGGAAGTCTTGGGGAAAATTCCAACTATAGGATTGACTTTGTGCGGCCATACCCATGGAATGCAAATGGGTATTGAAATTCCCGGTTTTTTACGTTGGTCACCGGCTTCTTGGGTGTATCCGCATTGGGCAGGACATTACAATTTTGGAGATCAACAACTGTATGTCAACAGGGGATTTGGTTTCGTGGGCTTTCGGGGCCGTCTGGGGATTTTCCCCGAAATCACTTGTTTGCAATTGGGTTGATGGGTCTGTTATTTTACCTAAAATATTGAAGCTATGTTCAAATTCATTCCCAAATCTCTTACCTACGCTCTAATTGCTTTTTTGATGTTCGGTATTTTTAAAACTTTATTTTCTCAAGGCGATGCTGAAAGCTTGCGTAATGCCCTTCAAAAGAAGGCCTTTTTGGTGGATGTTCGGACCCCCAGTGAATTCGCTTCCGGCTCTGTTCCAGGGGCGGTGAATATTCCTTTGGACCGGGTTGAACAATCCTTGGGTCGTTTCAAGGTTCAGGGATTGGTGGTGGTTTTTTGCCGTAGCGGAGTACGTTCATCCCAGGCCAAGGATATCCTTGTTCGCAACGGTTTCAAGGATGTCATTAACGGTGGTAGCTGGGAAAAGGTAAGGGACGCTAAGGCGGCCCTTGCCACCAAAAAATGACTGGTTTCAAGCCTGTTTCGCTTGGGTAGGGGCTGTTCAGGGTTTAATTTTGGGTCCCACTAAAAACCCCAGCCCATGAGAATTACCGTTGCCAAAGGAGATGGCATAGGTCCTGAAATTATGGACGCAACCTTGGCCATTTTGGAAGCGGCCGGGGCAGGCTTAACGTACGATTTTATTGAGGTAGGGGAGAAGGTTTACCTTTCGGGGAATACGGCAGGGATCAGCAACGAGGCGTGGGATACGATTCGTCGTAACAAGATTTTTCTTAAGTCGCCTATTACCACCCCCCAGGGCGGTGGTTACAAGAGTTTGAATGTTTCGACCCGCAAATTCTTAGGGCTTTATGCGAATGTTCGGCCTTGTTTTAGTCTGCATCCGATGGTCAAGACGTCACATCCGGTAATGGATTTGGTGATTGTCCGCGAAAACGAGGAGGACCTTTACGCCGGTATTGAACACCAACAAACCGATGAGGTGGTGCAATGCCTCAAATTGATATCGCGGCCAGGCTGCGAAAAGATTATTCGCTACGCTTTTGAGTATGCGGTTCAACAGGAACGCCGTAAAGTCAGCTGCTTTAGCAAAGACAATATCATGAAACAATCCGATGGTTTGTTTCACGAGGTTTTTGATGAAATTGCCGCGGAATACCCACAGATTCAGAATGAGCATTGGATTATTGATATTGGAACGGCCCGCGTTGCAGTGCATCCCGAGGCCTTTGACGTTATTGTTACGCCCAATTTGTACGGGGATATCAT
>VHBD01000167.1 GCA_016872125.1 Sphingomonadales bacterium | reverse complement strand
CCATTACCCTACCATGAACCCATTCAAAGAATTCAAGCCCACGAGCTGGGCCATCGATAACCGAATTACGGTTTTTATCCTGACAGTTATTATAACACTTGCTGGATTATCGGTTTATAACTCGATTCCCAAGGAACAATTTCCGGAGGTCGTGGTCCCAACCTTTTTTATAACCACCGTCTATCCAGGAACTTCTCCCGCCGATATGGAGAACCTGGTCACCAAGCCCCTCGAAAAACAGCTGGGTACCCTGTCCGGGGTCAAAAAAATGACCAGCAATTCTCAACAAGACTTTGCCAACGTGGTGGTGGAGTTTGGAACTGAGGTTTCGGTCGCCGCAGCCAAACAGAAAGTCAAGGACGCAGTTGACAAGGCTAGGACCGATTTACCCAAAGACCTGCCGCAGGATCCGCGGGTCATGGAACTGGATATTTCGGAAATTCCCATCCTATTTGTGAATATTTCGGGGCCTTTTGACCTGGACCGCCTCAAAAAATATGCGACCGACCTCAAGGACCAAATTGAAGATGTCCGAGGCATTAACCGAGTCGATATGGTGGGGGCTTTGGATAGAGAAATCCAAGTGGACGTGGACATGTTCAAATTGCAGGCCGCTAAGATGACCATGGACGATATCGAGCGCACCGTGCGCTTTGAGAACATGAGCATGTCCGGTGGTAACATCAACACCGGCGACAAACAAAGGAGCATCCGTATCCTCGGTGAGTTCCAATCCGTGAATGAATTGGGTAATCTGGTGGTCACCTCCATGAACGGCTCCTCGGTCTTCCTGAAGGATATTGCAACGGTCACCGACGGTTACAAGGACAAACAAAGCTATGCGCGCCTCAACGGCCAAAAGGTCATCACCCTCAACGTTATTAAGCGTTCGGGCGAGAATTTGATTCAAGCCTCGGACGATATCAATGCCTTGATTGCCGAAACCAAAGCTGCTCTGCCCAGCAACCTCAAAATCACTATATCGGGCGACCAAAGCCGGGTTACGCGGACCACTGTCAACGACTTGACGAATTCCATTATCATTGGTTTTGTCTTGGTGACCCTGGTCCTGATGTTCTTTATGGGGACCACCAACGCCATGTTCGTCGGATTATCGGTGCCGGTGTCATCCTTCCTTGCCTTTATGTTCATGCCTAGTTTGGGCTTTACGATGAACATGATTGTTTTGTTTGCCTTGCTGATGGCCCTGGGAGTCATCGTGGATGATGCGATTGTGGTCATCGAGAACACCCACCGCCTCTTCGACCGTGGCCGTCGAAACATTGTTACCGCAGCGAAGATGGCTGCCGGGGAGGTCTTTTTGCCGGTATTGGCCGGGACCTTGACGACCGTTGCGCCCTTCATGCCACTGGCCTTTTGGGACGGCATTGTCGGAAAATTCATGTACTTTTTGCCGGTTACGCTGATATTGACCCTTATCTCATCGCTGCTGGTCGCCTATATTATCAACCCGGTTTTTGCCGTTCAGTTCATGAAACCGGAACCCGAAACCCCCGAGGAAATTCAAAAAGATCGGGCTAGTTCTCGTCGTACCTTGGTAATCGCCTCCGCAGTTTTGGGCGTTTTGGGAACCTTTCTGCATCTGGCAGGTTCCACAGGCTTGGCGAATTTTGTGTACTTTGTAATTCCGTTGTTATGGATTAATCGCCTGGTGCTAAGTCCCCTGATTGAGCGCTTCCAAAACCATACCTGGCCTTCGGTCCAAAACCGCTACGAACAACTGCTGCGTTGGTGCCTCCAGGGTCGTCGGCCCGCTTTGCTCATGGTCGGTACGGTGGTCTTACTTTTGGTGAGCTTTGTCCTCACCGGATTATCGGTTAGCAGCGGTCGCGTCAAAATCGCCTTCTTTCCAACCGGTGAACCTAATTTTGTTTATGTCTATTTGAATACCCCCGTCGGAACGCGGGCTGAGATTACCGATTCATTAACCCAAGTCGTGGAAACCAAGGTGATGGAAGTACTCGGGCCACGCAATCCTTTGGTGGAATCGGTCGTCACCAACGTTGCGATCGGGGCAGGGGATCCGATGGAAAGGGATCAATCCGTCGCCCCGCACAAAGGTAAGGTCACCGTCGCCTTCATCGCTTTTGGAGAGCGGGACGGACTTCGAACCCTACCCCTGCTGGACTCGATCCGCGCACGCATCAAAGGAATCCCCGGGGTCGAAATCGCTGTGGATAAAGAACGAAACGGCCCACCCACCGGTAAGCCAATTAACATCGAAGTCAGCGGGCAGGACTTTGCGATTTTGGGCCGGACTGCGCAAGGTCTCAAAGCCTATTTGGATTCCGCCAATATCCCCGGAGTTGAGGAGCTCAAAATCGACTTGGAAAGAAGTAAACCGGAATTGCTGGTACGCATTGACCGCGAAAGAGCCCAACGCGAAGGGGTCAGTACCGCACAGATTGGCTCCGAGATTCGAGCGGCCGTCTTTGGCAAGGAAGCCAGTAAATTCCGAAGCAACAACGATGAAATTCCGATCCAGCTGCGGTATTCCCGGGTAGACCGCGAAGACCTCAACCGCTTGCTCAACGCCAAAATCACCTTCCGGGATATGAATGCCGGAGGAGCCGTTCGCCAGCTGCCGGTATCGGCCGTTGCGAACATTGAATACACTTCATCCCTTGGCAGCATCAAACGCAAAAACGAAAAACGCGTTGTTACCTTATCGTCCAACGTCTTGAGTGGATATACCCCCAACCAGGTGGTAGCCTCCATCAAGGAAGCCCTCAACGGCTTTGACGCCAGCGAAGGGACCGATATCCGCATGACCGGGGAGCAGGAAGAGCAAGCCGAAGCGAGTAATTTCTTGTCCATCGCCCTGATAATTTCGATTGGTTTAATTTTCATGATCCTGATGTTCCAATTCAATTCCATGAACCGTACCCTGATGATTCTTTCCGAGATTCTCCTTTCGGTGATTGGGGTCCTGTTGGGTTATGTCATCACCGGTATGACCATGTCCATTATCATGACCGGAATCGGTATCGTGGCCCTGGCAGGTATTGTGGTCAAGAACGGCATCTTGATTGTGGAATTTATAGACCTCATCCGCAAGGAACAAAACCTCCCCCTGCGCGAGGCCATTGTTCAAGCGGGCAAAATCCGTTTGGCCCCTGTTTTCTTAACGGCAGCATCCACCGTCTTGGGATTGGTTCCTTTGGCCATGGGCCTTAACATTGATTTTCCTGGACTCTTTGAACGCCTTGAGCCCCACCTATATTTGGGAGGGGATCAGGTCGCTTTCTTTGGCCCCCTGAGTTGGACCATCATCTTTGGGTTGACTTTCTCCACCTTGATTACGTTGATTTTGTTACCGGCCATGTACTACATTGCCGAGCGCAATTCGATCCGTCGTCGTT
>VHBD01000166.1 GCA_016872125.1 Sphingomonadales bacterium | reverse complement strand
CGGTCATCAGGTCCTGTAATGTATTGAATACCCGCATCGAAGGCCACACCGGAGGCGTTGACGTCCGATGTTCCCTCGGTCACAATACGAATAGTGGCACCACCATGAATACGGTTCGAGAAGGATTTGGCATAGGACAAACCCAGGTTGGCGATGGTAGGCTTGTAGGTCCCCAATCCACCGTCGGGATTGTTCACAGTCGTGATATCAATGGTCCCCATATCCACTGACATGACACTAAGCGCCAAAACACTCGATTCATCAACACGTTGTGCAATCCCGAAGGCGTTCATGTAAATATCTGATCCAACCAACCAATTCGTCCTGGAGAAATACAACTCCGTTTTGCCACCCAACGCAAGTCCGGCAACGTTGAGACGTTCGGCTTCAAGGCCGCGCACATTGGCCGAATTCACGCCGTACCATCCAGCCTGTCTTGCCCAAGGCATGATCTGAAGCTCGGTAGCGCCTGCTTGTCCTCGGCGGTCCGGATTACCGGCGATCCCCCAATAAGGAGCACTTAGCCCTAACCCTAACATGATCCAAAGCGCCCACATCGACGCCTTTTGAGGAAACTTGAATTGATTGGAATGCATCGATAGAATGGCTGTATTTTGAGTAGTCATACGCTTGGAATTGAGGGCTAAACCTGCTTTACTAAAGTTTAATAACAATAAACGACAAAGATTTAGAACGTGTCAAGGTCAACGGGGCGTAGGACGCCAAACCACTTCACCGTTTTCTCGCCAATACCCGGTGCGTCCACATGGACGATGTAAGAACCGCTTGCAATAGGGACCTTGTTTTGATTTAACAAATCCCAATCCAAATAAGTCGCCGTTGGATCATCCTTGCGCAATGTCCTAATTAGGGTTCCATTCACGGTATAGATTCTAACCGTGCACTTGGTAGGCAGGTTAGTGATTTTCACACGATTGTCAATTTGACTGACCTCATAATTGGATGCACCGTAATAAGGATTCGGCACGACGCGGATTAGATCCAAGGCAGATTTTGCGACATCCAAAACCTTTTTGCGTGGGGCAATACCCTTAAGGTCAACCAAATAATGTGGATTTCCTTGGTTGACACCGTTCGAATCAGTGACAAACTTGGCATATTTCCTGGAGACCCGAATTTTGGCGCGGTATTCATTGTCCAAAAGTGTTCTGCCGGGACGTAACAACGGCACAGAGGTATAAAAGACACCGTTGTAGAAGAGCCTATAATCCGAGAGCACCATGGCCTTGGGGTTGTTAACGGGTGAAGCTGCGCCAACTTGTTTGTTCAATTGACGCCAGGTCACATCGGCTTGGTCATAACGAGAATTCATCACGTAAATGAAGTGACGGCCACCCATAGGAACGCGGAAACTGTTCCCGTTGACCGAGAAGAAAGAGTCCGTTGGGTTCCAGCGCATATCACCGTGAGGGTGACCGGCGATGTTTGCGTAACGGCTATCCTCACCGAAACATATATTCAAGCGTTCCCCCGTTTCCAGATTGATCGCATAGCCTGGGAACCAAGACAAGCCATTTCGCTGATCGCCATCCGGGTTTCCGTCTTTGTCTACGGAAGGAGCCACACGAATACGGTTCCTGAGTTGCCGACCCTGCGCCTGCAATGAATCATCACAAGTTTCAATAACGCAGGCTCTGGTCCACTTCGACTTATCAGGAGTAATGACCACATCCACAGAAGCCAATTTGTCTATTTTGAAATAGGAATAACGTACCTCTGGATTCAACGGGCCAACGCCGTTGGTCCCTGGCAAGAAATTCCATAATCCTGGCCACCATGCCGCTGGACCTGCGTACAACATTGGTGACCATGTACCACCGCGAATCTGGGCATTGCCCAAGGATTGTCCTGTCCAATCATCTTCAGCAATGTTTTCAAAGAAACGTTGGGGGTCACCTGGGGGTATAAGCCCCGCAGGATTTCCCGGGGTTGAATCTGAGCGTGGCGTTCCACTCCGAATCCAGTCAAAAATTTCAATACGTTCATCATCCGGTAGGAAAGACAACCACGAGTTTTGAGAATTGGCATACGAGAATGTAGAGAACAATACTCCATTACCGTTGGTGGGTTCATCGCCGGGATTTTTGGTTTGACGAATGGTGGCACTTAAACCAATGCGCTTGAAAATAGCAGTGGTTTCGTAATAACCCAAAATCTGCTCACTGCCCTCCTTCAAAATATTATCGGAATAAATCGTGTCAAAGACGGTTCCACCGGTATCCCCAACTACCGCATACCACCTTGAGGTATCTGTAACTGAAGCCGCTGATCCAGGAGTACCGTTGTAAACAAAGAGGCGTAGATCTTGGTCAGGCACTGCCGTTGGGTCGATCACCTTGATGGAGATCGGAGCGGCGTTCTTCTTGTAAAGAGGAGTCGGCACAAAACCATTCTCCAGAATACGAATCACATCCAGGCTATCGATTTCGATTAAATTTCCACCATTACCGGTTCCCTCCATCCGACGAACCTGCGGTTGATCACCGTAGGCGCTGTTCAGCACCAAGCCATCAAAGGTCGGAGCGGTTTTGTGAGGAATACCGGTATAGGTACGTACGTTGTTACGACCGGGGAGGTACGGCTTCTGTTGGCCGGTATCCGTAACAATATCGTAACGTGCATACATGTTGTACCCGTAGGCAATCACGGTATAATAATATTTTTTGAAATTCACCAATTGATCCGAGCCCTCGGCAAAGGCATCTCTGGTGAGTTTAAGGGTCATGTTGACACCCTTGTTGGCCCCACTCACGGCCAAGTACGGAACAGACTGTTCCAAATCCGGATCGAATTCCCAATTGATGATTCGATCTACACCGTTTTGGACATCCCCTTGGTAAACCAAGCGTGCCTTGGACTGATCTTCCAACTCTCCGGTAGAAACATTGGAGGCCGACAGCTGGTACACCTTAAAGCCCTCAAAGCGATATACTGAATCGTAGGCTGGCGTCCCGGGAGGGCGGTTCTCGTTAAGGGCCTTGATGACAGGATCAAGTTCTCTGTAACCCAATCTGTAGTTGTTGCTGGTGGGTAAATAGGAGAATGTCAAGATCAATTCTTGATCAAGCTCCGTGATATCCACATCGGGGGCATCAGGACCATCGATCGTTTTGAAACAATTGTCAAAGAGCGCTTGCGACTTGGAGTCAGCCTTCAACAACAGGTTGAACGATCCGCGAGCACCGCCCGATGAGGCCCTTGCCCATACGACACCAATGGTCACATAATTCACGGCTCCTGGTTGTAAAGTAAAGGGACCTGCTGATTGGACAAAGCGTCGGTCCGCAGGTACATTGGGATTAGCTCCGGGCCCTGGTGCGAATTCACTCCAGTCAAAGGGAGTAGCAATGGGGTTTTGGCAAGATCCGCCGACACCCCAGCC
>VHBD01000165.1 GCA_016872125.1 Sphingomonadales bacterium | reverse complement strand
TGGTGGGATGCATCCCTCCTGGATCAGGCTTGTGCAAGGTGAGCCCATTCAATATGTGTTAGGTAAAGCTTATTTTATGGGCCATGCCTTGTCAGTTGGCCCCGGGGTGTTAATCCCTCGACCCGAAACGGAGGAGCTGGTGGATTGGGTGCTTGGGGATCCTCTGCTGAAGCCTTTGTCTGATCGTGAATTGGCCTTGGGTGTCGCCACTTTTTTGGATTTGGGGACCGGTAGCGGTTGCATTGCCTTGGCCTTGGCCAAAGGTAATTCCACGGGCAAAGTCATCGCCTTGGATTGCGAGGCACAAGCCTTGCAATTTGCCCAAGAGAATGCCAAGGCATGGGGGGTGGCCGCAAGGTTTGAACTTCAACAAGCGGATTTCATGTTCAGCGATTGGAAGGCGCCATGCGCCAGGTATTGGGTTAGCAATCCGCCTTATATCGGTGCGGATGAGGCCCAAGACTTGGATAAGCATGTGATGGATTATGAGCCTTCCAAAGCCTTGTTTGCGCCGGGTTCGCATCCATTGGAGGTGTACCGTACCTTGATTGGGGCCTTCCTGGAATCCCCCTGCTCGGAGTGTTTATGGTTAGAACTCAATCCACGTTACGCCTTGGATATCGCCAACCCCCAAAGTTGGGGAACTCCCCCGAATTTGGAATGGACCTTGCGTCAAGATATGCAGGGGAATAACAGAATGTTACGAATCCGAAAGCAGGCCTTAGGCTTGCACGAAAACCGCTTGTCTATCGATCTTTCGTAACAAACCCTGCAGGACTTTGCCAGGACCTAATTCGGTAAATTCCGTGGCGCCCCCTTGAAGCATAGCTCGTATGCTCTGGGTCCATAGGACAGGGCCTGTGAGTTGTTGGGATAATCCATCACGGATGAGGGCTGGATCCAGCCTGCCCTCTGTCGGCGCAACATTTTGGTAAATTGGGCAGCGTGGGGCAAGGATATCCGTGGCATCAAGGGCGGCTTGGAGGGCGCTTGCAGCGCTTTGCATCAAGGGGGAGTGGAAGGCGCCGCCTACCGCAAGGGGAACCACTTTGAGTGCACCTGCTTGGCTGGCTTTGATTCCAGCCAATTCCACTGCCGCCGGTACTCCGGAAATCACCACCTGCCCGGGGCAATTGAAATTGGCAGCGACTACGACTTGACCGGTCTGGCTCACCTCAAGGCAGAGGGCTACTACCTTGTCGTCGTCCAGCCCGAGCACAGCGGCCATGGTCGAGACCTGTTCTTCGCAGGCCTTCTGCATGGCGCTTGCCCTCAAAGAAACCAGGCGTAGGCCGTCTTCGAAGTCAAGGGCTCCGGCTGCGGTCAGGGCCGAAAATTCTCCCAAGGAATGCCCCGCCACCATCCCCGGTTCAAAGCGATCCCCCATAACCTCTGCAAGGATTACGGAATGCAAGAAAATGGCAGGTTGGGTTACCTTGGTCTGCCGAAGGTCCTCTTCAGAGCCGTGGCACAGCAACTCATCCATGGGAAAACCGAGGATGGAGACGGCCTGCTGCAGCCTCAGGGCTGCCTTCTCGCCCAAAGCGAGGATGTCCTTCCCCATTCCGGGGTACTGGGAGCCTTGTCCCGGAAATAAATATGCTCTCATGGTTGTAGAAGGGTCTTGGCCTGTGGGCCGTAATACGTCACGGAATTTTGATGGGTTTCGGCAAGGCGTATGCAATAGAGCCTGTAGCGAGGGTTCAGAAGGTCCTCGTAAAGCTGCTCCCAGATGGCGATAGCTAAATTTTCGGTAGAGGCTAATCGACCTTGCATAAAGGGGACGTCCAGGTTGATATTGGAATGATCAAGGGGCTCGATCACTTTGTCCTGAATGAGCTTTTTGAGGACTTTCAGGTCCAAAACAAAGCCTGTATCCGGATCGACTTCTCCGGCAATGGTGACCCAAAGTTCAAAATTGTGGCCGTGCCAATTCTTGTGGGCACATTTACCGAAGATCTCTTCGTTGCGGGCTTCATCCCAGTTGGGGTTCCAAAGTTTGTGGGCGGCATTGAAATGCGCCTTACGGGTTACCAAAATCATAAGCGGTGCAAAGATACAAAGGCTTAATTTTGGGCAATGATAGTAGTAACCGGTGCTGGTGGATTTATTGGATCCAATTTGGTGGCACGCCTGAACAGGGAGGGCTTCAAGGATTTGGTCCTGGTCGATGATTTTGGGGGCGGCAAAGAAGCTCGGCTTCAAGGTCTGGCCTATTCGAGCCTGGTCCATCGCGATCATCTCATGCATTGGTTGGATGAACACCATGCCTGGGTCCAGTATGTCTTTCATTTGGGCGCAAGGACCGACACCATGCTCCATGACGTGGCCATTTTTGACCGACTCAATTTGGGGTATTCCCAAGATTTGTGGCAAGCCTGCTCACGCTGGGGTTTGCCTTTGCTTTATGCCTCCTCAGCGGCAACCTATGGATTGGGGGAACATGGTTTCAAAGACGGACTTTCCATTTTGAGTCAATTGCAACCCCTCAATCCTTACGGGGACTCCAAACATCGCTTTGATTGCTGGATGGCCCAGAGCGAAACCAAGCCCCTGCAATGGGTGGGGCTTAAGTTTTTCAATGTTTATGGTCCCGGCGAAAGCCACAAAGGCCCCATGGCCTCCGTGGTTTGGCATGCCTCCAAGCAGGTGATGCAGGATGGAACGGTCCGCTTGTTTAAGTCCCATCATCCTGATTACAAGGACGGTGAGCAGCGAAGGGATTTTATCTACGTGGACGATGTCACGGAAATTTGTTTGTGGTTCATGAAAAATCGCCAACACAGCGGTTTGTTCAATCTTGGTAACGGGAAGGCCTCGACCTTCAAAGACTTGGTATTGGCCTTGTTCCAAGCCATGTCGCTGGACCCTAGCATCGATTTTGTGGATACCCCGGAGCACTTGCGTGCCCAGTACCAGTACTATACCTGTGCCGACATGGCATGGCTGCATCGATTGCATTGCCCTGTTTCATTCACAAGCCTTGGGGATGGGGTTTTGGATTATTACCGGAGAGAACTTTCCCAATTGAATCGGTCATCCTTTCTTTAGGCCATGGACGGTCCCTCAACCTTCGTCGAACTCGGAAAGAAGCTAGGATCCAAGCCATTGGTTTATTGGTTGTTATGGATCTTCATGGGATTAGCCACCCTGCTGTCCTCCACCAATCGGCAATGGTCATCTTCCAAGTTGGTCTCGGAAGCGGTGGGGCATTGGGAACAGCAACTCCCCATGATTTTGGATGAAGCAAACGCCTGGAAACAAGAGCAAGAGCTGGTTGAGCCTGCAGATAAGGAGTCTCTTCAAAGCGACTGGGATGAAGTGGCATGGGATCGTAGCGGTTGTCGAATCCTATGGAAAGGGAATGACCTCACATCGCGCGATGACAAGGTGCTTCAGAGTTTGAAGGAAGATGGATGGGACAAGGTGCTC
>VHBD01000164.1 GCA_016872125.1 Sphingomonadales bacterium | reverse complement strand
GGAATGACCTTGTATCCAAATCCCGCCCATGCGGAGGCCTTGCTTCAGTGGGGTGAGGATATGGAGGCCCAAAGGTTGGAATGGCGTGATGCGGGTGGGCGCTTGATTGACGCCAATGACTTTACGAATCCATCAGGTATGGAAAATGATCAGGAAAGACAAGTCCGAGTTCTCGTGGCCCAGTGGTCACCGGGCTTGTATTATGGAACCCTAACCCTACGCGACGGACGTAGGCTTCGCTTGAAGTTGATGGTGCAGCCCTAGTGAATGCCTTGCATCATCCGCTTCATGGGGCGGTTGAGCAGGGCCAGGATGAGGGCAGCTGCCAAGGCGTAATAGCCCAATTGGAGGTAACCGCTGGTATAGGCCATGAGTTTATCATGGACCGTACTGGCCTGGTCACTCAGGGACATGCCCGCACCCAATAATCCAGCGACGTATTGACCGTAGGCCGAAGCCAAAAACCACATGCCCATCATCAGACCCTGCATGCGCAATGGAGATAATTTGGTCATCAGCGATAACCCTATGGGAGAAAGGCAGAGTTCCCCAACACTAATTACCAAATAGGCCAAAACAAAGATTTCGAGGGAGGCCATGCCTTGCTCGTTGGCAAAAAAACGGTTGGCGTAAAAAAGCAGAAAGGCCAGGCCCAGCATCGCAAAAGCCAAGGAAAATTTGAGGATGGAATTGGGTTCGGCTCGGCGTGCACTGAGTCCCACCCATACCATGCCCAACAAGGGAGCTAATACAATCACAAAAAAAGCATTGGCGGAATTGTTGGCCGCGTTGGCGTCCATCGCAAATCCCAAAAAGTCCTGACCCTGGAGGTTATACAAAGCAAATTGGCTGAGGGAACCCCCGCTTTGCTCAAAAAACGCCCAAAAAATAACCGAAAAAAGGATGAAGAGCATAGCCGCCCCCAGGCGCAGGTTTTCGCTTTTGGAAAGGGACCTCATTTCCCACGCCAAATAAACCAAGGTCAAGGGGCCAATGATGGACATAAACCGATCGGTATAGCGGGTATCGGTAATCATGAACCAGACCGGAAGAATGGTCAACAAGGAGATAGCGTAGATCAAGGCTTCTCGACCCAGTCGGGGTGCCTGCGGCATATGCCGTAGGGGCGAAAGCCCAATGGAGCCGAACGACTTTTGGGTCAACAAAAAAACCAGAAGACTGATGCACATGGCCACCGCAACCAAATAAAATGCGGCATTCCAGGAAATGTTCTTGGCGACCAAAATCATAATGGTGCCTCCCAAGAAAGCCCCGATATTGATCCCGGCATAAAACAAGCTAAAACCGGCATCCCTGCGGCTGTCGTTTTCGTGGTACAATTGCCCGACCATGGTCGAAATATTGGGCTTAAAAAAACCACTCCCGATGATGTTAAAACAAATCCCTAGATAAAAATTATTAACAGGATCCATACCCATGAGTACACCCCCAATACACATCAGGATGGAGCCCCATAACAAGGATTTACGAAATCCCAAAAAGCGGTCGGCCAGAATGCCACCCAAGAAGGTGAAAGCGTACACAAAGGATTGAATGGAACCGTATTGCAGATTGGCTTCGCCGTCGCCTAGGCCGAGTTGGGTGACCATAAAGACCATTAACATCCCGCGCATTCCGTAGAAGCAAAACCGCTCCCACATTTCTACCATAAACAGGTACCAAATTTGTTTGGGGTAGGTTCCCTTGAAGTCGCGGATGGACAACAAGGATTCCTGCTCCGATACGCTGAAGGCATCGGAGGGAGAAAGAGTCTTGCTCATAGCAAAGGGGGTTTAGAGGACGTTGTTTTCTTTCATGACGGAATTCAGCCAACGAAGCATCAAGAACAACAGCAAGGCTGCGCCCATGACCAATCCGAAGTTGAGCATGAAGAAATCTTTTTTGTCATCGAAGCTCTCCCAAAGGCTGGAGAGCATCCCTGACATTTTGTTACCAACTGAAACCGCCAAAAAGAACCCGCCCATCATCAGGGCTGTGATTCGGGGTGGACTTAGTTTGGAGACCAAGGACAAGCCCATGGGAGACAAGCAAAGTTCGCCAACGGTAATTACACCGTAAGAGGCCAAGAGCCAAAAAGAACCGGCCTTCACACTAAGATCGTTGGTAGCCATCACAGCGCCCACCATGACCAAAGCCGATAGGGCAGTGATGACAAGGCCCAAAGCGATTTTGGTGGGTGTGCTGGGTTCCTTACCGCGTTTGCGGAAGAATCCCCAGACACCGACCATAACCGGGGTCAGCAGGACGACCCAAAAAGGATTGATCGACTGGTACAGTTCGGTGGAATACAACCGCAGACTTTGTCCCGAGGGCGGTACTTGATCCTTAGGTAGATTTTTGAAATAGCCCCTGGATTTTTCGACCTGAGATACGATTTCGGAATATTCGGCTTTGGCTTTGAGTTCATCCGCCGTGTTGCCGGGCATAGCGTTTTCTTGGGCCCGCATCAATTCCATGGCGATGCCAAATTCTTCGTCGTTCATTTGAACGATTTCGTGGTTGGTAACCACCTGGGCCATGCCGAAACTCTCGGCCGCAGGGGCGATGGCCGCAGGCATTTCCCGATCGGTATAGTCCTCAGCCCAGACCGTTAAAGCATCTCCGTTTTGGTGAAAAATGGCGAAGAAAAGAATAACACAGGAAAAAACGGCGAGCAAGGCCTTGATGGCTCTACGCTCCTTGGCTTCGGCAGTAAAGGCTAGGTAAACGAAGAAAGCAATGACCGGTAAACAACCGATAATGAAGGCATCGTTGGTATCCGTACCCAAGAGATTGCCAGGTAAAGCGTACCCGATGGCCCCAAAAACGAACATGGGCAGAAGGGTCATGGATAGGATTTTGAGGGTGGACATGTCCCCCTCCTTGAGGGGCTTGACTTGGTCCACATGCTTGATATGCGGAATGCCCAAAAGGAAAATAGCGACCCCAATCAACATACCCACACCGGCTGCGGCAAAGGCATGCCCCCAGCCATAATTGATCCGCATGTAGGCTGCGACGAAATTGCAGAGAAAGGCCCCCACATTAATACCCATGTAGAAGATATTGAAGCCGGAATCTTTCTTGTTTTTAAGCGCATCGGTATTGTAGAGGTTGCCGACCAAGGTAGATATATTGGGTTTGAAGAATCCGTTACCGAGGATGATCAGGGCCAGGGCGGCATAGAAGGTTTCGACGCTATGTACTGATAACAAAAAGTAACCGGAGGCCATCATCAGACCACCCAGAATTATGGACTTGCGATAGCCGAGCATGCGGTCGGCTAAAAGCCCACCGAGGAAGGGGGTCAAATAAACCAAACCCAGGTAGGTGCCGTAGATATCGGATTTTGTTTTGGAATCGAAACCCATCCCACCGTTATTCCAGCCATCGAGCATATACAGCGAGAAAATGCCTAACATCAGGTAATAACCAAATCTCTCCCACATTTCGGTGGCAAAGAGGTACCATAATCCGGTAGGGTGGCG
>VHBD01000163.1 GCA_016872125.1 Sphingomonadales bacterium | reverse complement strand
CCAGGGTTTAACCCTAAGCGACCTCATTAATGAGGGGAATCTGGGTTTAATCAAAGCCGCAAAACGCTTTGACGAAACCCGTGGCTTTAAATTCATTTCCTATGCCGTTTGGTGGATTCGACAGTCCATTTTGTCGGCTTTGGCTGAACATTCCAGGATAGTACGCCTTCCTTTGAACAGGGTTGGGTCATTGAATAAAATATCCAAGGCTTTTTCGAAGCTTGAACAAGAATTTGAGCGTGACCCCTCCGTTGCTGAATTGGCAAATCTGCTCAATGTTTCAACCGATGAGGTTGAAAACACCATGAACATAAGCGGAAGGCATATTTCGATGGATGCGCCCTTCATTCAAGGCGAAGAAAACACGCTGCTTGATGTCTTAATCAATGAGGACGCTCCCAAATCGGATAGCATCCTGATGCAAGAATCCTTGGCCAACGAAATTGAACGTTCTTTGGCAACCCTAACGGACCGGCAGAAAGAAGTTATTAAGCTATACTTTGGAATCGGTATCGACCATTCCATGTCTTTGGAAGATATTGGAGACCGGTTTGATTTGACCCGTGAGAGGGTACGGCAAATCAAGGACAAGGCGTTGAAGCGGCTGAGGCATACCAGCCGTTCCAAAATGCTCAAAAGCTACTTGGGCTAAGCAGTTGTTTGGCTTGAGGTATAGTCGCGTTTGGCCCGATCCCAGGCCGCTTGCATTTCATCCATATTCATGTCGGTGACGAGGCGACCCGAATTCGCGGCTTCTTGTTCCACCGCTCGGAAGCGTTGAATAAATTTACGATTCGCTGCTTCTAGGGCATTCTCTGCATTGATGCCCTCAAATCTTGCCCAATTAATCATCGAGAACATGAGATCACCCCATTCTTCGGCCTTGTGAGAGGGGTCCTTGGCCTGAGATAATTCTTGCAACTCTTCGTGGACCTTGTCCATGACCTCCTCGCTATGTGCCCAATCAAATCCTGCGCCGGCAGCTTTTTCTTGAATACGCATTGCCTTGACGGTGGCGGGTAAGGATTGAGGGACACCTTGCAGGATAGAGGTTCGACCCTCCCCCAGCTTTATTTTTTCCCAATTGGCCTTGACCTGCTCCGAGGATTCGGCCTGAACATCCGAATACAAATGCGGGTGCCGGCGTATCAATTTCTCACACATATTGTCCAAGAGCTCAGCGAGGTCAAATAGGCCTCCTTCTTTGCCGAGCCTCGCATAAAACAACAGATGAAGGAAGAGATCACCCAATTCTCCTGCAACCTGGTTCCAGTCCTTAAGCTCAATGGCATCGATGAGCTCATAAACCTCCTCCACCGTAAGGGTGCGAAGCGAATCGAAATCCTGCTTGCGATCCCAAGGACAATTTTCGCGGAGCTGATCCATGATGAGGCGCATTCGATGAAATGCGGCAAGGGCAGCATCCTCACCAGGATACGGAGCCGAAGAAAGTGGCGGATTTAAGGGCATATTGGATTAAGGTTTCGAAGGAGAAATAATGGAATTTGATTTCGTGGGTGGACTAAGAACACCTAGGGGACCCAAGTTATAAATTTGCGACATGATCTCCTCGCTGCTTACGCTTTTTGTCTTGACTTTGGTCTTTATGAGTTTGGGATTTGCCGGATTGGCCATTCGCATGTTGGTGCTCAAGAAAGGTGAGTTTAGGGGAACCTGCGCATCGCATAATCCTTTGCTGAAAGACCGGGGTGTGGACTGTGCCGGATGCCCTAATCGCTATTCGGATCATTGCCCTGCGACTCAGGGCAAATAGGCCTTCATTCCCTTGGTGGCATAGAGCGTATATCCTGAGTCAGTCTTGGGATGACTAATCACCAAAATCGCCTCCAGTTCGGGATGCTTCATCAGCATCGCTTTGGCCCCTGATGAACCAAGAGCCATGCAAGCGGTGGCATAGGCATCCGCTGTCATGCAATCGTCTGCAAGAATGGTAGCTGCCAGTACATCGCTGGGGGTGGGATACCCAGTCGAGGCCTGAATGGTATGCGCCACCTTGACACCGTTAAGCATATAGAAATTACGGTAATTTCCGGAACTTGCCATGGATCGGTTCTTCACCGGGATTTGCAATAAGGCTGCCCTTTGTTGGCCACTTGGATCATCCAACGGCTTTTCAACGGCCACAGTCCAAGGCTGACCCGCACCACGCCATCCCGATGCCCTAATCTCTCCCCCTATTTCGACCAAATAATTACGGATCCCTAAGGATTCCAGGTACCAGCCCACCACGTCAACGCCGTAACCTTTGGCAATGGCACTGAAATCCAACATTTGATTTGGTTTGCCTTTGCAAAGGGAATCGCCGACCATGGCAAATTGACCAAGTCCTACCAGCTGTAACAATTCCTGAACCGTGGCAGAATCAGGGGTTTTGTCGTTACGCTGGGGTCCAAAACCCCAGGCCTGCACCAAAGGATACACCGAGGGGTCGAATGCTCCTGAAGAGGCTCGGTGAACAGCCAAAGAGGCGATGAAATTCCGTCTGATCATGGAATCCACAAGAAAACAACCTTCACAGCGATTGAATTGACTCAGGATTGATTCCGTCCGGTAGGTACTCAAGGATGCATTCACTCTGTCCAGCACCGAATCAAGTTGCTCTTGGGTGGGAAGAAGGACCCCTGCTTCTTTGGAGATATTTCCAAGCGAATCGAAGTTCATTTTGGTGTCATTATCCCCCTGAATCACAGCCACTTTGACCATGTAGCTGGTCCCCATGGTACGTCCCTCCCACCTCATTTGCTCAACCACGGGCTTTTCGCCAACACAGGAGACTTGCATGAGGAAGCCTGCAAAAATCCATGATTTAAAGAGGATTGCCTTGAAATTGGTTAAGGGTTTTGGTTGATCAAAACTCCAAAAACAAGAATGGGCTTTACACATTAGCAAGTTTATTAATCTAAGGGAAAGGAGATGGATGTATGGAAAAGGAGATAGATTGGGACTTCGGTTGTTGCTCGAATTTAGTTTAGAACAGGATGACGAGGAAAAGAAGCCATCATGGCATGTTCGCCCCCCATGGACTTAAGCAGAACCGTCCACAAATCCGCTTGATGAATATGATTAATCCAATCAAATCCGCCGCTGTACAAGATCCACGATTTGCTTTCCAGCTCCGATTCCAATTGACCGGGGGTCCATCCCGCATACCCCGCAAAGAAGAGCAACAAGTCTTGATCCTTGGGGTCGGCCAAGGCATTGTGGCTCAACAGGTCCTCGACCCCCTCCTCATCGCCTTCACCCAATTGTATGAAATTAATTTCCGAAAAAGTGTGATCATGAGGCTCATAACATAATTTTAACATAAACCACTCTTCGGTTTCTACCGGCCCTCCGCTTCGCCACAAAGGCAAGCCATTGGAAATTCCCTGCTCCGCTTTCATGATATCAATCCCAGCCCTGATTGCGAGAAAATTAGTGACCGCATCGTGGTGGGGCAATATCCCGTCCCCGATCCTTTTGTTCAAGACCA
>VHBD01000162.1 GCA_016872125.1 Sphingomonadales bacterium | reverse complement strand
TACCGCTGTTGCGTGCGATCAGATTCCGCACAAATTCAAGAGCGCTTAGCTCCAAGTCCTCAGGCGCTACAACTTTATAGACGAGGCCACAACCCAGGGCTTCCTCAGCGCTGATGCGTGCAGAGTTCAACAAAAGAGGTCTGGCAAAGCCTTCCCCCATCTTACGGCACAAGAACACCGAGACCATGGCCGGAACAAAGCCGATGGCAACTTCGGTGTAGGCAAATTGTGCCGAAGGAACTGCAAAGACCCAATCGCATACCGAGACTAGTCCACAACCGCCCGCAAGAGCATGCCCCTGAACCAATCCGATGACAGGCTTGGGACCGCTGTACAGTAGACGGTAAAGGCCAGCCAGTTTGAGGGAATCTTGCCTTTGTTCCTCCTCGCTCCATCCCTGCATGGTTTGTAGGGCATCCAAGTCTGCACCCGCAGAGAAAACATCCCCTTCCGCATCCAATACCAGGGCCCTTACCTGGTCGTCGTCCATGGCCTGGGTTGCGGCAGATAACAAAGCGTCGACCATTGCCGGGCTCAAGGCGTTCTTTTTGTCTGGCCGGTTCAGGGTAATCCTGGCAACGCGTTCTTCCAAGCGGTAGCGGATCATAAGGTGCTATTTGGGGTAGGATAGGGCGAATTTACCTTCGAATCAGGCAGGTTGGATTGACTAAGATCACGGAAAATGATTCCTTGATGCAGGCATTGTGATGCGATCAGCCTTCTGTATTGGTGGCTATGGCTCCCGACCATGATCAAACACGTGGGTGGTTGACTCAGAGGCCACTCAACGCGGCTACGGCTACCCAAGACCACGGCATCCACTTTGCGGGTAAGTTGAACAGCTTGAGGACCAAAGAGGTGTACCAATTGCAGGGTCCCGCCATGGCATGCTACGAGGTTGAAGGTATCCTTGATTCCCGTAATTAATGTTAGAGACTTATTCCACTGCAGGAGTCTGCATCTAAGGGTTGTATCCAAGGTAGCCAACGGATGATCCGGCCGTTTATGTTGCTTGTGTATCCATTCCTTGGTTCTACGGTCGCTCAAACCGACACGATCACCCGACCACAACCATCCCAATTCATCCCGAACCACCAGGCAATTCCCTGACCTCAGTCCAAACACAAGGCATTGCGGTGCTTGGTCTTCTTGAAACCACCTTGCATTTCGGTTCACCAGGAGGAGTATCCAAACCAATATAAGGGATAGCGCCACATAGCGGAATATCCCTCGACGATCTTGAGATTTGCTGAGGCGGATTATCTTGAACAATCCTAGGGTAAGGAGGCCTAACATACTGAATACCAGCATTAAATCGCTTTTCCTAAAATCCAAGTGGTATGTCACCGCCCCAGGCCAGCTCCCAATGGACTTGGTAATCAAGGCGGTTATACCAAACAGAAATTGACCAAACCACGCCAAGGCACAGCCAAGAATAGAGGAGCTTCCAATAAGAGTCCAAGCGATTGCTACAATCAACAAAGGCGAAGACAAAGGGACCAAGAACAGGTTAGCCAGGAGGAAATAGTTAGGGAATTGCCCAAAATGAAACCAACAAAGCGGCGCGGTCACGGCTTGGGCGATCAGGCTCATCCCCGCCAGGGAAGCAGGGTATCGAATCGCTAATCCCCTCTGATCCATACGCGTTAATTTCCACAAAGGGGTATAAATCCATAACAAACCTCCAACGGCTCCAAAACTCAATTGAAAACCCGGGTCTTTCCACGAGCTAGGCTCTAGAATAATAAGCAGAACCGCGATCAGCACCAGCGCGCTTGAGGCATGCCTATTTCCGGAAAGTACGGTGGTTAAATTCATCCATATCACCACCATGGCCGCTCTCATCGCGGAAGGTGCTCCCCCCGTTAGGAGGGCATAACCCAAGATAAGGGATGATAACACGATGAATATCAACCATTTTGGCAGATCATGCCTCTTGCCGGATTGCGGTAGAATCGCCGTTAGCATGAGGTAAAGACCTCGTATCAACCCTTGCAGGATTTGGAAAATAAACAAGACATGCATCCCCGAAACGGCCAATAAGTGTACGGTACCTGAATTTCGAAAGCCGTCTTGAAGTTCTTGGCTCAGGTCCACTCTCCAGCCCAACAAAAGCGCTTTGGACAAGCCTCGTCCCACGGAATCCGAAATGTTCTGGTCCATGCGTTGGGACCAATAGCTTTGCCATCTTCCAAATTTCACTTTCAATGATCGGTCTCTACGATATTCGCCTTGGTTTTGGCACAGGTCTTGATGGATGACTCGGTATGAACCCCCATGGCTCAAATTGATTTCCAATTGCAGACCTTGACTTTGATAATAATCCCTTAAATCGGCCTGACCGGGATGTATTGGACCTCTTATAGCCTGTAAATGAGCGGCTTCGATAATGAGGTGATTGCCTGGTTCTAGGGAAATATTTCCCGATTCGTCCCCGGGTTGATGGGCAAATGGAAGGCAAAGAAGGATAGGGTGGTGGTAGGGGTAACCACGCCATTTCTGATCAGCTTTTAAATATTTTAATCGCTGATAAACGATGGCTCTATATTTCCTTGGACCGTCCCGACGATGGATTTGAATGAGCAATAAATCGGAGCCCAAATGATCGGTAGGGGGATCCCTTGAAAGAACCGATGGAAGAGGTAGCCCCTCTGCTTGGATAGTCGAGGACAGGCTAGGCCGTTGGAGGGAGGCAAGTCCTGTGCTTAGGCTAATCCAACAGAGAAGACCCGGCAGCCACCTCCATTGGTAGGCGAGCCTGTGGCCACAACCTCGCCATATCAACTCCAGAACGATCGCAGCGAGCAAGCTTAGGCCCCGGATTACCCCCAAACCTGCCGAAATCCATGGCCACCACGCAACAAGACCTATGCCCAAGCAAGCCGAAGCCCCCAGGCGCAAGCCTCTCCAGGCGGACTCCCCAACCGGTTCCATACCGCAAGCAAGGCAAGGCCCAATCCATAACCGTATCTAAACGTTTAAAAGGTCTTGATAAACGCAACGGTAATGGGGTATTTCGGCTTCGTAAAAAAGTTCACCAACTTGGGCAAAGCCCAGCCTTAGGTAAAAGGGAAGGGCCTGAACCTGCGCATGCAGGTAGATTTCAGGAGCTGTAACGCCCGCTGCTCCGTCCTTTAGAGCAGAAATTTCGGGCAACAGATTCTCAAGAATTTGCAATAAGAGTTCCCTGCCCACCCCTTGCCTTCGGAAATCAGCACGAACGGCCATCCTTTCGATCTTGTATCCAAGTTCGGTTTGCCTGTGGCGAGCGCAGGCGATGACCTCATCGCCATAGGTGGCCGCCCAATGGATGCTTGATTCTTCATAGGTATCAAATTCTTCCTCTGGGCTTACCCTTTGCTCTTCCACAAAAACTTGGGTTCTGAGGGCATAGATTTTTTGGAGGGTATCCGGTGCGGTTACCCGATGGCAATGGATCATGGCAGGCATTTCTCCAAAATTAGTATCAGGTGCCCAAGACTCAGGGCTTATCTTCGTGCCTTG
>VHBD01000161.1 GCA_016872125.1 Sphingomonadales bacterium | reverse complement strand
CGTATAGATGGAATCGTAAAAGCGCCAGTTGATCACCGGTGCAACGGCCACTGCGGCCTTGAAGACCTCGGCGCCTTTGGTGATGGCCAGGGAGCTCAGGTAGCCTCCAAAAGACCATCCAAAAATGCCAATCCGTTGAGCATCCACCCACGGAAGTTTCCCAAAATACCGGGCAGCCGCAATTTGATCATCGCATTCCAATTTGCCCAATTGACGGTAGGTGGCCTTTTCGAAAGCTGCACCTCGGTACCCTGTTCCTCTGCCGTCCACCGAAGCGACGACATAACCGAGGGTGGTCAGGTATTGAAACCACAAGTGGTATTGTCCTAAAGAGGCATCCACGGTTTGACTACCCGGGCCACCGTAAACAAACATCAGTAGAGGGTAGCGTTTTTTGGGATTAAAATTTAGAGGATGAATTACATAGGCATTAAGCATCGAGGAGTCGGCACCAGGAACTTGCATCAAGGACTTTGGACCCAAGGGAGCTTTTTGCAATTGAAGTTGAAGGGCTTTGTTATCCTGAAGTACTCGAATTTCTTGGTCTCTGCGATGCAGACTAACCCGAAGGGGCTGGGCGATGTTGGTGTGTTGCAACACATGGTAATCGAATGTTGGACTAAATCGGGCCGTGGTTTTGCCGTATTCTTCCCCAAGCAGGGTTGCGGTGGGTACCGGTTGGGTTGGCGCCGATGGTTGGGGCTGTAGGTTGGGGAGCGCAGCCCGATATACTTGCCTTTCCATCGGGGTAGGAGCTGCCAAGGCATAGTAGTACTCACCTCTGGCTTGGTCCACCCCATAAAAATCCGTGATTTCTTGGCCATCAGGGCTGAGGGGAACGATTTCTTTCCCTTGCATATCGTAGAGGTACAGGCGCTGGAATCCTGTTCTTTCACTGGAATGGACAAAGTGAGTCCCGCTTTGTAGAAAAACAAGATGATCATGCAAGTCCACCCAGGTATCGGATTCCTCACGACGTAGCAGACGCCGTACCCCGCTTTGACGGTCGATTAAAAACAAGTCCAAACGATTTTGGGCCCGATTCATGGTTTGAACCCAAGCCAAACCCGCATCGTGGGTCCAGCCTATTCTCGCCAAATAATGTTCGGCATCGTCCCCCGTGCGGTGATCTTCTTGTAGGATGCATCGGGGCGTTTTCTCATTCAATTCCAGTATCCAAAGGCTCACGGCTGCGTTCGCTTCACCGGCTTTGGGGTATTTGAATCGCATTTCTTGGGGATAGAGGTTACCCTCGTAGAGGGGTATGCTCATTTGAGGAACCTTCGATTCGTCAAAACGCAGGTAGAGCAGGGCGGTATTGTCCGGTGACCAGGCAAAGGCACGGGTTAGTTCCAATTCTTCTTCGTAAACCCAATCCCCGTGACCGTTGATGATTTGATTGACGACTCCGTCCTGGGTAACACGCCGCAGGCTTGAGCGTTCCAGGTCCTTGATATAAAGGTCGTTTTGGTAAACAAAGGCAATGGAGCGACCATCGGGTGAAAAAGCAGGGGCCATCACCTTGGCGCTATCCATCAAAGGGATGAAGCTGCGGTTACTTCGGCTCCAAACATAATAGACCGCTTTGGTAGAGTACCGATAGACTGATTCCGTTTGGGTGGAGAGCAAGAGTACCGTTTCATCGGGAGAAAGTTCCACATCATCCCAGATGAGGCCCTCCGGGTAGCTTGGGGTGCGCAACCAGCTCTCCTTGAGCAAGGTATCGGTGACTTGACCATCCTGGTAGGCATAAATAAGCAAGGCATTTTCTGGAATCGAATCCCCGATACGTTGGTTGTTGTAATAATGAATACCGTCCTTTAGCGGTTCCATAACACCGGCCCCTCGTTGGGCGTATTTCCCCGATGCAAAAATGGAGGTAAGGCTGAGTTCGTCTTCCGGGGCAGAGGTGTTGCGGGATTGGGCAAGGATGGTTGCTGCAGGTACAGCCGTTAAGGCGAGGAGGACGAGTATTCTTGCCAATCGTTGGTGGATGTTGGAAATCATGGGGTCAGAGGGGATCAAGGTTTAGAGGTTCCATTGAGCCTGGAGGAGAAAGGCTCGGGGCGGACCTAGATTGCCGGGGACGATGGCGTAGGCTCGGTTGAAGGCGTTCCGTACCAAGACCGACAATTTGAAATGTTGTTGAATTTGGTAGGCCGTACGCAAATCCACGATCCAATCGCCCTGGTTGTTTTGTTGCCGAAATTCTGCGGTGCCTGGAATAAAGGAATAAAAAATATCGTCTATTTTGAGCATAAAGCTGTTGTAGCGCAGGTTAATACCCGCTTGCATTCGTCCTCTTTCCCATAAAAGGTCGGATCTCCAAAGGTGCCGACTGCGGTATTTGAGGGTGTCTTCCACCACATAGTCCGGTTCCGAAGGAATAGGCATGGAGAACTGGGTTGGTTGGGTGAAGGTATAGCCCATCATCCAGCGGAGCAGGTGGGTGCCCACCCGGGCTTGCCCTTCGGTTCCGGCTTCCACACCCCACATCACGGCTGTGGTGTTCAGAAGATTAATTGCCTTAAATCCTGCGCCATCGGGCCATAATTTGAAACTAAATTCGATCATGTCGGTGTAGCGGGTATAGAAAGTGGCAAGGTCCAAACCACCTTGGATCGCACCGAATTTGAATCCTTGTCGTAGACCCATTTCGCCACTCCAGCCCTGCTCCGATTGCAAGGTGGGGTTGGGTAGGACCTCGACGGCTCCGCCCACCGCCCGCACGTAGCGTTCGGCCACCGATGGCGCACGGAAACCCTGACCTACCGAGGCCCGAAGATGCGTGGCGGGGAGAAGCGCGTAGGTCAACCCCGATCGAAATACCGGAAAACGGATACGAGGATCGGATTCGATACGGGTGGATTCAATGCGACCACCCAAGGAGAGCCCCAAACGACCTGCTTGGATATCCATCTGGCTGTACAGGGCCACGGAGCGGCTGTTTCTATCGCCGTAAAGGCCCTCGCTTTGTACGTTGTTATGAAGGTAAGTGATTCCGCTGTTGCTGACCCAGGTGGATTTGAGAGGCCCCACAAAGCGTCTTTGAAATTGGTATTCGTGGTAGCGCATCAGGCCCCTTACATTGCGGTCGCTGTCGCCCATGTTTTGGGTGAGGTACCAACGATTCTTGAGGGCATGGTTATTGCCCCAAGGATCGGTATAGCGCAGGACAGGGTCCACCATAGCACGACGGCTAAGCAGGGTATCGTTGTTTCCTGGGTTAAATTTTGGACGTTCACATAAAGGTTGGATAATTTCAGATCTGTTAATGGGTCGCGTAGTGGTTGGGAACACAGGAAAATGGGCGGAATCCAGATTGTTCCAAAACAAAAAATTACCGATTTTTTCGGTCATCAGGTTCGCGGCCAGACTCAACATGAGTTTGGAGCTGAGGCGATAACGCAAGGCGGTATTGGCCCGCAGGCGGTTTCCAAATTCACCCACACGGTACCCGGGATCGGTGAGGGCCATGGCGCCCACGGTCCAATCCAGACGTCCCGAATTTTGTTGATAGAATCCGTTGATGCCGGATTGAAGGGG
>VHBD01000160.1 GCA_016872125.1 Sphingomonadales bacterium | reverse complement strand
GATGTTGTCTCGAAGCGCACCCTTCAAGCAGTCGGTCAGACCTTGCTGCAGGTATTGTACCGGTAATTCTCGGCTTATTTTTGGGGGTGCCTCCCAATAGCTATCGATCTACCCCCCCTTCTGGTCAAAAATCGGTAAAATCCGATGCCGACCCATCCGGTTCAGGCCCCAAAATAACCTCAGGCCCTCGGTCAGGTAAGGGAAAAGTAGAGCATTCCAACGGGGAAAATTGGCGTTTTTGGGAAAACCCCACCCTGCTCACCGGTACCGGGACCTTGGTCCTGGTGATTGCAGCGGCATGGATTTTGGGCCTGGGATCGTACGCAATGACCTGGAAGGAAGACCAGAGCTTATTTAATGATCGGTCTTGGATTCATCTGTTCCAAAACGATCAAGAGGCAGAGAATTGGTTGGGCAGATTCGGTGCTTTTTTGGGGCATTGGACGGTGTACCGAGGTTGGGGGGTAAGTGTTTTGTTGTTGTGGTTTTGGGTTTTGCTTCTGGGTCTTAAATGTTTGTTCACCGAATTCAAAGTTAATTTACTTTCGAGAGGTGTAGAGGCCTTGTGGATGGCCTCAGCACTTTCTGTAACATTTTCCTTTTTCTTGCATATCGTTTTGCCACAGGCTTTTCCTTGGGGTGGTGCTTTTGGGAATTTTGTTGCGGATTGGATTTGTGGATTTGTCGGAAAGATCGGTGCGGGTTTGGCCCTGGCCGGGTATTGGTTTGCTTGGTATCTGATTCGATCGGAGAAACGCCTTCAATGGCCCGAATGGAAGAAGGCTTCACCTCCCCCCGATTTGACAGTTCCTACAATTTCAGAAGAACTACCAGATTCAGAAGAATTACCGGAGCAGATCGAAGCGCATGAGCTTGATCATTTCCCAGAGGTGCTGGAAGCCGAAGTCGATCCCCCCATGGAGGTGCATTCGTTGGAGATGCCGTTGGAACAAGGGGATACAGGACCGGTGTTGACGGAGGAAAGCGATGCCGATTGGGTCAAGACAGGCAAAATCGGGGATATGGAAGTGGCGTTACCGGATCAGGAAGAGGTCATCGCAGACGCTCATACGGTCGCCTTGAGCGAGAGTGAACTTTATGACCATAAACTTGATTTGTCGGGTTACCGTTACCCCACCTTGGATTTGTTGGCGGAACATGCCCAGGGTAAGTTTCAAATTAATCCCACCGAATTAGAGGCCAACAAAGACCAGATTGTGGTCACGCTCAAACAATACGGCATCGAGATAGACAAAATCAAGGCCACGGTGGGCCCAACCGTGACCCTCTATGAGGTCATCCCGGCGGCAGGGGTTCGTATTTCCCGTATCAAAAATCTGGAGGATGATATTGCCCTAAGTTTGGCAGCCTTGGGCATTCGGATCATTGCCCCAATGCCCGGCAAAGGAACGGTCGGTATCGAGGTTCCGAATCAGAACAAGGAACTGGTGGGCATGAGGGGAATGCTCGCTTCGGATCGTTTTGTGACCGCGGATATGGAATTGCCCATTGCATTGGGCAAGACCATTTCGAATGAAATTTATGTTGCGGATTTGACCAAGATGCCTCATTTGCTTATGGCCGGTGCTACCGGGCAAGGGAAATCTGTGGGCATTAACTCAATCTTGGTATCGCTGCTTTATAAGAAGCATCCTAGTGAACTAAAATTTGTGTTGGTCGATCCCAAGAAGGTGGAACTTTCGTTGTTTCGACGCATCGAAAAACATTTCCTGGCTTGCCTTCCCGAGAGTGAAGACGCCATCGTGACCGATACCCGTCAGGTGGTGCAGACCGTGAATGCTCTGGGTGTGGAAATGGATATGCGCTATGATTTGCTTAAGGATGCTCAGGTGCGCAACTTGGTAGAATACAATGCCAAATTCCGTAAAAGACGACTATCCCCAAGCGCAGGACATCGTTATCTTCCTTATATTGTCGTAATTATAGATGAATTTGCGGATCTAATCATGACCGCTGGCAAAGAAATTGAATTCCCCATTACGCGTTTGGCCCAATTGGCCAGGGCTGTAGGGATCCACTTAATTGTGGCAACTCAAAGGCCCTCAGTCAATATCATTACAGGAACCATCAAAGCGAATTTCCCTGCTAGAATCGCTTTCAAAGTCAGTTCCAAAATCGACAGCCGTACCATCTTGGACACCGGAGGTGCCGAACAATTGGTAGGCCGTGGAGATATGTTGCTGTCGCTTTCCTCTAATGTGATTCGCTTGCAATGCGCCTTCGTTGATACTCCAGAGGTCGAGGCCGTTTGCGATTTTATTGGAGATCAAAACGGTTATCCAACGGCTTTTCAACTTCCGGAAGTCAAGGACCCTGAATCCGAGAAGGGTATAGCGGGCGATGGTGATTCCTCCACCAGAGACGCTTTATTCGACGAGGCTGCACGTATGGTGGTGCAATACCAACAAGGGTCGACGTCGTTGCTTCAACGCCGCATGACCATCGGCTATGCAAGAGCCGGAAGGTTAATTGATCAGCTGGAGGCGGCGGGAATAGTCGGGCGTTTCGAGGGCTCCAAGCCTCGAGAGGTCCTCTATACCGACCTTCATCACTTGGAAGATCGGCTCAGGCAGCTTAAGGAGATGTAATTTCGCGCTTGCCGCAGCCTACCAACTGCCACACGGTAAGCATTTCCCTCCGGAACATAAATTTCTCAACCCATGCGATGTTTTTTCCTTCTGACAACTGTTGCTCTCATGCTTCATGCCGTTCCAGAACCAGGAACAGCGGGAACTGTTCAACCGACCAGAAAATCCAATAAATCCGAGAGGGCTGCCGTAGCGGGGAAGAAAACCAAGGTTCAAGCGGGTTCTGGGGATGTGCGCTCCGAGGCCCTGTTGAAAGAAATGAGCAAGCATTACCGATCCATGAAGTCGATGGAAGCCCAAGTTGCCGTAGAATTGGAAGGAGGAGCAGGCCAAAAGAAAGAAAGTCGCAAGGGCAAACTCTTCCTGAGAGGGCGAAAATTCAGAATTGATATGGGTGAACAGCTGCTCATCAGCGATGGCAAAATTTCGTGGACTTACCTCAAAGAAATGAACGAAGTGAGCATCAGTCTGTACGAACCAACTCCCGACCAAATTACCCCGGACAACTTGTTCACTCTCTACGAAAGAGGTTTTGATTCCTTTATGGAAGCAGAGACAGGAGGTGACCGTGACGGAATTGCCCAAATCGATTTGATTCCTCAAAACAAATCGGTTTCTTATTTCAAAGTCCGATTAACCGTCCACAAAGGCTCCCGTCAGATTCAGAAAGCTATCGTCTTTGATAAATCAGGGGTACAATACGCCTATTCCATCACTGGATTCAAGGCCAACCCTGTTTTGAAAGAAGACTTGTTCGCCTTCAACCCCAAAGCTTATCCAGGGGTGGAAGTCGTGGACATGCGTTAATTGTTATCCATTCCCAAGCAAGGGAATGAATCCCAACCGAGGGAATGTGTGCCCCAAGAAGGGGGGCGGTCTGCAGGCTAAGGCACCAGCTTCATTTCACGGACCAGGTGCCCTGCTCCTGCGAAACGATCAATGATGTAGAGTACATAGCGGATGTCCACACTGATGGTGCGTTGCATGGCCGGAT
>VHBD01000159.1 GCA_016872125.1 Sphingomonadales bacterium | reverse complement strand
CATCACCGCAGCCGTAGCCAATCCCCGTCGCATCGACCAGGATTTGGTCATGGCCCAGCAGGCCCGTCGCATCCTCGATCGCTTGGTCGGCTTCGAATTATCCCCTTTGTTATGGCGCAAAGTCAAACCATCGCTCTCCGCAGGCCGGGTACAGTCCGTGGCCGTCAGGATCCTGGTGGATCGGGAAAGAGAAATTTCGGCCTTTAAGCCCCAAGCAGCCTTTCGGGTTAACGGCTGGTTCCAACCTGCATCCACCAATGCCGCGGTTCAGGCGCCTTTCAAAACCGAACTCAACCGACGTTTTGACCACGAAGAAGAGGTAAGCCCTTGGCTCCAAAAAGCAGGGCAATGCGATTGGACCGTCAACGCCGTCGAGAAAAAGCCCGTCACCAAAAGCCCATCCGCACCTTTCACCACCTCAACCTTGCAGCAGGAAGCATCCCGCAAATTGAGGTTTGGGGTTACCAAAACCATGCGTGTGGCCCAGCGTCTCTACGAGGAAGGGCATATCACCTACATGCGTACCGATTCGGTCAATCTTTCAGAAACCGCCTTGAAGGCCTCGGCTCAGGCCATTCGGCAAGCGTACGGTGAAACCTATTACCATCGTCGTCAATTCAAAACCAAATCTGCTGCGGCCCAAGAAGCCCACGAGGCCATTCGTCCAACCAATTTTACCAAGTCACGGCTCCCTGAACTCGAAAAGGACCAACAAGTCCTATACGAATTGATTTGGAAACGCGCAGTAGCTAGCCAGATGTCGGAAGCCAAATTGGAGAAAACCCGCATCAACCTGAGCACCCCTTCGTTGAAGGAAGAGTTTGTCGCCGAAGGCGAGGTGCTCCTCTTCGATGGTTTTCTCAAATTGTATTTGGAAAGTGCGGACGAGGAAGATCAAGAAGGCAACGAAGACGATTCGAGCAAAGAGATTCGTTTGCCAGCCCTTCAACAAGGGGATCTCACCCCGGTGGATCGCTTACTCGCTACCCAACGTTATACCCGACCACCATCCCGCTATACCGAAGCGAGTTTGGTCAAGAAATTGGAAGAATTGGGCATAGGCCGTCCTTCGACCTACGCCCCCACTATTGGTACGGTTCAGGACCGGGGCTATGTGGAGCGGACCCTCTTGGAGGGAGTCGAAAGGCAATACCTTGTGTTGGAACAAAAGCCGAATACAGCTTTGGTTCGGCAAACCCTCAAAGAAATTACCGGGGCCGACAAAAACAAACTACGTCCAACGGATATTGGTATGCTGGTCAACGATTTCTTGTTGCAGCATTTTCCGGTGGTGATGGACTTCGGGTTCACGGCCAAGGTGGAAGAAGATTTTGACCGCATTGCCGAGGGCCAATTGAATTGGACCCAAATGCTGGACAGCTTCTATCAGCCTTTTCATCAGACGGTTACCAAAGCCACTGAAGAAAGCGAGCGCGTCAACGGCGAACGTGAACTGGGGATGGACAGTGGCTTGATGTACTTCGTTCGGATGGCCCGTTACGGCCCCGTGGTGGCCCGTACCAACCCCAAGGATCCGGATGCCAAACCGCAATACGCCAAGCTCAGGGCCGGGATGATTATGGAACAACTCGATCTTGCCGATGCTTTGGATTTGTTTCGCCTTCCGCGCACCTTGGGTGAGCATGAAGGGCAGGGGATGACGGTGGGTGCAGGACGTTTTGGTCCCTACGTCAAATGGGGTGATTTGTTCGTGTCCATTCCCAAAGAAGAGGATCCTCTAACCCTCACCCCCGCACGGGCGGTGGAACTCATTATTGCTAAACAACAAGCCGCAGCCGCCCGCCTTCTCAAGGATTTCCCGGACAGCGGTATCCAAATGATCCAAGGCCGTTGGGGTCCGTACCTGACCCGGGCTGGCGAAAACTACCGCATTCCAAAAGGTGCGGACTTTGAAAACGCCGACGAAGCCCAATGCGTCCAATGGATTGAACAGGCCCCGCCCCCCAAACCCGGTCGTTTCTCCGCCAAATCCAAGGCCAAGAACACCTCCAAGCCAGCAGCCAAGCCCAAGGCCGCAGCCAAGCCCAAAGCCGCAGCCAAGCCCAAAGCCGCAGCCAAGTCCAAAGCCGCAGCCAAGTCCAAAGCCGCAGCCAAGTCCAAGCCCAAATCCTGAAGGCCGCCACCTAACCTTGAGAACATTGGTTACGGTGGATAAAATCGGGGGATAAATAAATACCCAGAAATTTGGGAATGCCCTTGCCGTTGACCGAAATTCGTCTCAACGCATGCTCAAAACCAACGCCCTCCCCTCCGAAAGTGAATTGCAGGCCATGATATGCCTGCTCGATGATACCGACCAGGAAGTGGTCGAGGAGGTGAGCAAGGCCCTGTTGCTTCGCGGCCCTTTGGTGGTTCCCTTCTTGGAATCCGCTTGGATTGGGGATTTGCCTTTGATAGCCAGGGAGCGTATCGAAGAGCTCATCCACCAAATCCAATGGAACCAATGCAAAGAGGCTCTATTGGCATGGAATCTCGGTGACCAAGAAGATCTACTCACCGCTCTCATTTGGATTGCCCGGATTCGTTACCCCGATCTGGACGAAAGTGAATTACGCAACCGCCTCGAAAGCCTGCGTATTGAGATTTGGATGGAGATGAACCCATGCATGACGGCCTTGGAAAAGGTAAGGGTCATCAACCACGTTTTGTTCAAGATCCATGGTTTCCGTGGCAATACCGCCAACTACAACGACCCTCAGAATTCTTGCCTGAACAAGGTACTCGAGAGCCGCAAGGGGAATCCCATCGTGTTATGCTGCATATACATGTGGTTGGCTACCAAAATGGAGATGCCGGTGGTGGGGGTTAATCTTCCGCAACATTTCATTTTAGCCTATTTGAACGATGTTATGGAAGATATTTCCGCGCCCAAGGCCCTGTTCTACATCAATGCCTTCAACAAAGGCATGGTCTTCGGCGAGAAGGAAATCGAACGTTTTCTGGAATTAATTCATCTGCCGGCCAACCCCCGGTATTTCAGACCGTGCACCCACCACGACATCGTCATCCGCGTCTTGAACAACCTCATTCACGGGTATTCCGAATCCGGCAAACACGAAGCCTCCAAGGAATTGGTGGAATTACGGGACGTATTGATCGAAGAAAATCCATGGCGCACCCTGCATCCCGAAGACCAAACCCACCCGAATACGGAAGAGAATCCCGGATCTGAAGATGCTGATCGCCACGATCTCAACGACAAGAATCCTGATGGCTTTAGCGATTTGGATTGAATCGCAGGGGATGGAATAGGGTTGAACTATTTCGTTTTGCCGCGTGGCGCAGTAGAAATTTTTTGCATCAAAAAACTACCGCATCCATTTCATCAGCCAACCGGCAAGTTTGGCTTTGAAGGGGGTGTAGGGAGGATAAAAGAATGAGGTAAGGTTGGGCCAATGGGGGTTGCGAAGCACGGCCCTCGCATGGGAAAAGGTTTCGAAACCGTAACGACCATGGTAAGAGCCTGAACCGGAGGCGCCCACTCCGCCCAGCGGCAGGTCGGGGTGCGAAATTTGAATCACCACATCGTTCAAGCACATGCTGCCCGAACTGCTCTCCATGGCCCAACGTTGCATGACCTTGGGGTTTCGGGCAAAGACAT
>VHBD01000158.1 GCA_016872125.1 Sphingomonadales bacterium | reverse complement strand
CATCATCGGCATACCAATAGGCGGGGCGAATCCCGTTCGCATCTCGTAACACAAAAGCATCTCCATGCCCGAGCATGCCGGCCATGGCAAATCCCCCATCCCAATCCCGAGACGCTTTGCGAAGGATATGCGTCAAGTCCAAATCTTGTCCCACTCGCTCTTCCAACTTTTGACGATCGGGGTATTCCGCCTCCAATGCGGCCGTCAAATCGCGATGCGCCTGATCAAGAAAATGCCCGATGTTCTCCATGACCGTGACCGTGTCCGATTGCTCCTTGGGATGTTGGCCCAATTTGACTAATTTTTCAAAAAGCCGATCCACGTTGGTTAAGTTGAAATTTCCGGCCAAAACCAGGTTTCGGCTTCGGTGATTGTGCTGCCTGAAGAATGGATGGCAGGTTTCGATGGAATTCTGACCGTGGGTTCCGTATCGCAAATGACCCAATAGCAGTTCACCCAAATAGGGGAGCTTGGCTTGCATCGCCTCGGTTTGACCCAAGAAATCCTCGGTCCGTATCCCGGCATCACGATAATTTCGGTAGATACGCTCAAAAATATCTTTGAGCGGTTGAGAGGCCACGGACCGGGCACGGCTGATGTAACGACTTCCCGTTGGAACGTTAAGCTTGATGGTGGCCACTCCTGCGCCGTCTTGACCACGGTTATGTTGTTTCTCCATCAGGAGATACAGCTTCTCCAGTCCATAATAAGGAGAGCCGTAATGCTGGTGATAGTACGATAAAGGGCGGAGTAAGCGGATTAAAGCAATACCGCATTCATGTCCAATGGAGTCGCTCATAGGGTAAGGGCAGGCTCCGCAGGCAAGAAGGGTTGGGGCCTGCGAAGACCAAAAATACGCCGTAGCTTCGTCCTATGAGCAACCACAGACCTTCATCCATGAAATTGCCCTTGAATTTTTTCTTCAAGGTGGGTTGGGGGTTGGCATGCTGCCTATTCTTTCTCTTGGCTAATCAAGGCGTCCAAGCACAAGGAACGCCTTGGAGTGCCCCCTCCGTTGCTGTCGGGCAATGGCGCAGTCACTTGCCTTTTGGCAAAGTCACCTGCATAGAGAAGGTTGACCGCAAGGTCTATGCGGGATGTGGTGCAGGCCTATTCGTTTACGATTTGGAAGACGAATCCTTAGAGCGCATCACCAAAGTCAATGGCTTGAACGACGTCGAAGTGGCTGCCTTGTCGTACTCTTCCTTGTACCAAACTTTGGTGATTGCCTATGCCAATGGCAATTTGGATTTGTACAAGAACGGTCAGGCCGAGGCCTTGGATGCGGTCTTGAAAGCGAATATTCCCCTTGGCAAAAGGATCCGATCCATACACCAGGCTGGGCGATTCGTTTATTTATGTTATGGATTTGGTATCGTGGAATTGGATTTGCTCAAGACGGAAATCCGGAGTACTTTCGTGATTGGCCCTCAAGGAGCCTACCTGGGCGTCAATGCGTTGGTGCAAATGGATGGCAACTGGTGGGCTGCCACCGACAGCGGACTTTACACCGCCCCTACCGATGCGCCTAATCTTCAAAGCTTTGAGTTTTGGACAAAGGATCCGTATTGGGGCAAAAAAGCCTTTCCTTCCCTGGTGATTTATCGCGATAGCCTGGTCTCTTACCAAGGTGATTCCTTGTTATGGTACAAGAATGGCGGACATCGAACGATGGTTGTCAATGCGGGATCCCCCAATGTTTTTTTGGGGGTATCGGGGGGGCAACTCCAAGTGGTCAATACCCTGCGTGCTGTTCGCTTGGACGAGCAATTGCAGTTCAACAATTACCCTATTGTCAACGAATCGATTCGGCCAACCTGTGCGCTGTACGACTCCTACCAAGTTTGGATGGGGGATGATGGGGGCGGCCTTTTTCGTTTTACGCCCTGGGAGTATTTTAGGTACCTGCCCGAAGGGCCCACCACCAACAAAGTTTTTCAACTGAAAGCCAATACCGGTGGGGTAGCCGTTGCCGGTGGAGCCTACCAAGTAGGCAGCGGCTTTGGGAATACCTTCGATCCCTCCGGGGCCTCGCTTCTTCAGGTCAATCGTTGGAAAGCCCTGAACCGGGAGACCTTACGGGGCGTAGGCAATTTGTACGATGTCATTGGCGCTTTGCCCGATCCAAACCGTATCGGAAGGGTATGGCTATCCACTTGGGGACGTGGAGTCGCCATGGTGGAAGGAGATACGGCCTTCATGTTCGATGCCACCAACTCTTCTTTGCAAGTTCAGCAAGGAACCCCCGCGACGGTCCGTGTCAGCGGTATGGATATGGACAGCCGAGGCGATTTGTGGATGAGCAATTTTGGGGCTGCGCGACCGGTGGTAGTGCGCCGAGCCAATGGCTTGTGGGAATCCTTCGGAGCAGGCCCGCACACGGAACTTTTGGATATGCTGGTGGATCGCTTGGGGAATAAGTGGATGCGAAACCGAAATGGAGGCTTGGTGGTTCTGGATGCGAGCAATACACGGTATGTTGCCGTCACCAACGCGGAGGGGAATGGGGGTTTACCGTCGAACCAAGTCATCAGCATGGCCCAAGACCGGGACGGTTCCGTATGGATAGGGACCTCCGAAGGCCCTGTGGTCTTCTACAACCCCTCTGCCGTCTTCCGTACTTCGTTCAACGCCACCCGCATCAAAATTCGTCAAGAACAATTTGTGGGCTATCTTCTTGGCACCGAGCTTATTCAATCCATTGTTACAGACGGAGCGAACCGCAAATGGTTTGGGACCGCCAACGGTCTTTGGCTTTTCAACCCGCAATGCACGGAGCTTATTCAGCATTTTACCATGGCCAATGCTCCTTTACCTTCCAACTCGATCTTGGCTTTGGCGATCGAACCTTCAAGCGGTGAAGTCCTGGTTGGTACCGACAAAGGATTGATGGGCTTTAGAAGCACCTCTACCCAGGGCGTGAATCAGCAGGGGCAGGTGCAGGTTTTTCCTAATCCTGTTGAGCCGAGTTTTGAGGGTTTACTGTCGGTGCGTGGCCTGGTTACCGATGCCTGGATTAAGATAACCGACGCATCAGGGGCATTGGTTCATCAAACCAAAGCCGATGGCGGTCAGGTTACCTGGAATCTTCAAGATCCCTCCGGGCTCAGGGTTCGCAGCGGGGTCTATTTGATTCATGCCGTTGGCTTCGATTCCTTCGATTTATCCGCGCAAACCGTCGTGGCCAAAGCAGTGGTCATTACCGGGCAAGACTAAAGAGCAGCGTCGTGGTCAAGGCCGAAGGCTTGGTATTGCGCGTCGTACCGTACAAGGATAGACAGTATATGCTGTACCTGTGGACCCGTGAAGGCGGGCCGCGGTCCTATTCGGTGTATGCTTCTCGATCAAGCCAAGGAATGTTATCGGCAGGGCAATTGCGACCCATGCAGCGTTTGGAAATTGTCTCCACGGGAGCCGTATCGGCTCATGTTCATCGAGTACGAGAAATGTCCATACATCCCGCATCCATTCGGGATTTGCAAGGAGAGCAAATTGCGGCGTTCTCTTTGTTGGCCGAGTGGTTGGCCTCGGTGTTGGCCGAAGGTCAAAACGAAGAGGCTTATTTCGATGAGTTTTGTGATTTGTTACCGATAGCAATGAGCCCCGGCCTATGTTTGATAGGCCTGGCCGCTTTGCTCGCTGGTTTGAGTCGGCATTTGGGATTTGCCCCCAGCACCGAAAACTACAAGAGCGG
>VHBD01000157.1 GCA_016872125.1 Sphingomonadales bacterium | reverse complement strand
CTCGGCTGAGAAAACTCGAGGACCATGAGGACTCCTCCTGATCTCAAGACCCGTGCGATCTCCTCGAGGCCTTTGTCCAAATTCTCGAAATTCCTCACCCCGAAAGCGACCGTGACCGCATCGTAGGTTTCCCTTTCGAAGGGTAGGTTTTCGGCGTCCCCTGTTCGAAGTTCCAACCTCGACTCCAGTCCGGCGCTTTGAATTTTACGCCTTCCCATACACAACATGCCCTCGGAAATATCCACGCCCACCACCGATGCATCAGGCCATCGATTTGCCAAAGCCAAGGCTAAGTCGGCTGTCCCTGTGGCTACATCCAAGACTTGAACGGGTTGAACATGCTTGGCGAGCAACCTAAGGGCTTCCATGCGCCAACGTAAATCAATCCCCGCCGAAAGCAATCGGTTCAATAAATCGTAACGATGCGATATGCCATCAAACATTTTGGCAACCTGATTTTTCTTGGTACCCTCATCTTGTCCGTAGGGGAGTATTGAAATAGAACTGCTAGAATTGTTTTTCATGGCATATAAAGATCGAATCCAGAAAACCTGAGAACAGTTCCTCCAGTAGACCTAGGAATAACGATTGCGGGCCAAAGATAGTTCACGGCAATGGAGCATACTTTTGAGGTATGAAAACGAATTTGGTCAAAATAAAAGCATCCTTCGTGGGTAGTGGAGTACGGTTGGATCAATTGCCCAAGCCCGACCGATGCGAAATCGCCCTTATTGGGCGCTCCAACGTCGGTAAATCATCCTTAATCAACCGTTTGGTCGACCACCAAGGACTCGCCAAAAGCTCCGCCCAACCGGGCAAAACGCGTTTGATCAACCATTTTTCTGTCGAAATCCAGGGTGCAACCCCCTTGTATCTGGTGGACCTACCAGGCTACGGATACGCCAAAGCATCTAAAAAGGATATTGAAGCGTGGAATATCATGATGAGGAACTACCTGCGCAAACGCCCCAACTTGGTCTGCGTGATGCAACTTCTGGACAGCAGACTCCCCCCCCAAAAGGTTGATCTCGAGTTCACGAACCAATTGGGCGAATGGTCCGTACCCTTTGTGATAGTTTACACCAAAACCGACAAAGGATCCATGGTCAAAGCCCGTCAAAATGCGGATGCCTATGGCAAGGCCATGCTGGCGACATGGGAGGCCATCCCCCCCGTGTATTGGTCATCGGCCGAGGATGGTCGAGGACGCATGGAACTAATTACTTTCTTAAGGGACTGCAGCAGCTCGTACAAAGACTTATCCCCAAACCCTTAGTGACCGCCCCAAAAAGGCTGTGATGCGTATCGCACCTTGCCGCTAAGGCAGCCATGCCTGGCATTCCCTTGCCATTCCACGGTCAACGTGTACCAGCCTTTTGCCGTCATTGGTTCTCGGAATTGAATCCGACCTAGGGCATCGACCGCATCCGACCCCTGCTCCATCCGCTTTCCCATGGCATCCCTTATTTCCCAACGGCAAAAACCCTCAGCATAGCTCTTGGGAAATTGAATCCATTGGCCAGATAGTATCGATGTACAGCTCGGTGGATGGTGGGAAATTGTAAACTGAAAGGGTTCTGCCTCCGCCGCTTCTTCCGAAGGTTCCACAGAGGAAGCCAAAGCAGGACCAATGGCCAATTTGAGCATCACCGGGAGATGGTCCGAGATTTCATGCAAAGCATTGGCCACGGCCACAGGGACCGATGCATTGAAGGTGCCGTTAACGCTCCCATTGAATCGATTACCGTCATTGCCGGGAATTCGGAAAGAGGCGGGTACATATTTGATCTGAGCAGAATCACCCATGGCCCAATCGTTCAAGAGAATATGATCGTAACGATCATCCATACCCCCACCTGTTGCGCATCCATTGGAAGCTGTCCTGGGTGATTGCGTATGCCATAGGGCAAAACTCGAATTTCCGCTCCAAGATCCAGGCCTGGACACCGGGTCCTTGAGCCTCTGGTTCATGACGGAAGCCGCATTGATCAAGCTATCATAAGCGGGTTCCGATGAGGCGCTTACGTTAAGGTCACCCATGACCAACAAATTGCCTCTGAAGCGGTTAGCCCGCATGTATTGTACCAAAGCGCCTGCTTCCAGCCCACGTTGTGTTATATCCAACGATGTCCCTCCAGCCTTCAGGTGGGCTACGGCTACATACAAAAAGGTCGTGTCACCGCTCGCAGGAATAGGCTTATGAAATAGCTTGTACCAAACAATATCCCGGCCTTGGGTGCTAATGGGCGTCTGGCTATGCATTCCGAATTTGGCGGAATTGTAATACAATAAGGCAACGATGTCCGAACCAGAAGGGTTCATTAAATTGGCGCGTAGGTAGCCGCTACGACCGCCGTTGTTCAATACATTGTTAAGAAGACCCAAATTCACGGAGGAAACAGGACTCATTTCGCATACCCCCAATAAATCCGGTCGCACATAATTGAACAAAGTCATCAAACCCGCGTTTTTGGACGTGACGCTGTTATTGGAGCTGGTGCAAAAGGAGGAATTTACTCCGTAATACAGCATATTGTACATCATCACGGTCACCGTATCCCTCCGCAATCCTTGGGCATACGTTGTACACCAAGTCCATAGAACAACGGCAAGGACCCTAAAAAACAAGCCCGAAGTTTTCACCTCGGGCTTGGTCCGTTGAGAGCACATTTGCATATTAGCGCTTATAGCGTTGCTTGAATTTATCCACCCGTCCAGCAGTATCCACAAGAACCTGTTTCCCTGTATAGAAAGGATGAGATTTATGGGAAATATCGAGCTTAACCAGGGGGTATTCGTTCCCGTCTTCCCATTTATAGGTTTCTCGCGTTTCCGCGCAGGATTTCCCCAAAAACATGTATTCGTTGGACATGTCCTTGAATACCACGATACGATAATTCTCGGGATGGGTGTTGGTTTTCATGCTATTTTCTTTTGAAGAGCGCAAATATAGGGGTAATTAGCGGGAAATCAAGAGCTTTTTGGTCAATTTACGACCTTCAAAGCTAAAAGTATAATAATAGAGACCCTGAGCAAGGGATGCGGTTTCGATGCTCTCCTTGTACCATCCTCCTTCCTGAAGGCCCAACGAACGCCCCCACACCGGCCTGCCATAGAGGTCACGCAATTCAAGCCTGGCCTTACCGCCTTTGGGCAAATAATAGGCTACCGTGGTTAAATCCGAGGCAGGATTCGGGAAATTCTGGGAGAGTGCCAAGCCCATATCGCCGAGTTCGGGTACCGAGACCGCTTCGCAAGGGCCTGGAAGTAATTCAAAGCAAAAATCATCAATGGACCAACCCTCGCCCTGGAAGGCATAATCCGAACCAAAACGGAAACGGAAGATGACCTGGGCGTTGTTGGTGGTATTGAATATTTGTTGCATGGGGACATAGAGCGAGGGAGACACGCCGGACCACCCGAAACCAACAATGTTTTGTTGCGAATTGAATACGGCCAAAGCCTGAACAATGGCGTTGTACCATTCGTTCGTCAACGTATCCAGGTACCCGAAGGAATTCCACTTGACACCCCCGTCGGTAGAATATTCCAGGGTTCCACCGTCCCCATGCAGTGGCCGCGTGCTGGTGTCGTTCGCAAAGAAATCCGTCATCCACAACGTCTTGAACTTAACCACATAGCAAGAATCCTTGATCGTTTGGAAAATAGGCGTGTACAATGCGGAGGAATCATAAGGTTTGTACAAGCTGTCCGCGGAAATGTACCAGGCATTCGGCGATGACGCCGCACCGTTGATTAAGCCTTTGGACGGTGTTCCAAAG
>VHBD01000156.1 GCA_016872125.1 Sphingomonadales bacterium | reverse complement strand
GGGATCATCCCTCCAATCGTTGCGAACCTTCACGTGCAGTCCCAAATACACAGGCCTCCCCCAGAACTTCTCCATTTGCTGCCGTGCTTTGGTACCCACAACCTTCAATGCAGAACCTTTATTACCGATGACAACTCCTTTTTGGGTATCTCGTTCCACATAAATCGTGGCTTCAATGCGGATGATCTTCGCTTCTTCCTTGAAAGATTCTGTAACCACATGGCATGCATAGGGTATTTCCTGATGGTAATGAAGAAATATTTGCTCCCTGACCCATTCGGAGGCCATTAACCTGTCCGTAAGGTCCGTAAGTTGATCAGGATCAAAGTACGGGGGATGAACAGGTAACACATCAAGCATCCAAGCCCTGACCGCGTCCACACCCTCTTTGGTAACACAGGAAACTTCAAGGCAAGGCAAACCCTGAAAACGATTCATCCAACGCTCCTTCTGCGTTTGCCTTACCTCCTTGTCCAGAAGATCTGCTTGGTTGAGCAACAGGATCAGCGGCAAAGAAGTGGGCAACAAAGTTGGAAGAAATAATTCTTGATCAGGGTCGTCCCGCATGTCGGCGACCCAAACCAAGGCATCGGCATCTTCAAGAGCAAGATCAATGCTGCGCGACATTAACCTTTGCAAGGCGTACCTGGCTTCAAGGTACCCCGGAGTATCACCTATAATTAATTGGTAAGTTTCACTTTGCAGCATTCCCAAACAACGTGACCTCGTCGTTTGTGCTTTGGGTGTGACTATGGAAAGCGGTTCGCCAACCAAAGCATTCAGTAAAGAAGATTTGCCCGCGTTAGGCTTGCCCAACAAGTTAATAAAGCCTGCTTTGAATTCAGGACCCGGTAGAAAATCAGAGGTCGTTGGGGTCATGGGCGCAAATATCGTTCAAGAGATGGCCTTGCGTTCATCAAATCCAATTAGGACAATGCAAAGGACAAAAAAACCTTTGATCGAATGAAATAAGGGGCAATAGTAAATACCTTTACAAATCTTATTGCGGGGTAGAGCAGTTGGTAGCTCGTCGGGCTCATAACCCGAAGGTCGCTGGTTCGAGTCCGGCCCCCGCTACAACCCATAAGCCGACCCATTGGGTCGGCTTTGTACTTTGCAGAGCTTGGGTCTCGTAGTACAACGGATAGTATGTGGGTTTCCGGAGCCTAAGATGCAGGTTCGATTCCTGCCGAGACCACAAAAAAGGCCGACCCTCGCAGGTCGGCCTTTTTCCTTAGGCAGGACTATTACACAGCCATGGGCTGCTCTAATTACATCTTAATTTTTGACGAAGCGTGAGTATTCACGCTTACCGTCCCGATCCAAGGTGAGCATATAGGTGCCCAATGGGAGATCGCCCACGGAGAGCGCCTCTTGTTGAATACCCTGGCCCAGGCGATATGCATGGCTAAGGACCACACGACCAGTTAAATCCATTACACGAACGATGGCTTGACCGTTACCCCCTTTGAAAGTAAGATTCAAGGCATCACGGACTGGATTTGGATAAAGACTAAGCTTAACATCCGTGGAAAGGTTACTTGCATTGGGTGAACCCGTCCGAGGAGCAAGGCCACCACCGTTGGAGCTGCGTAGTGAGGATGCAATCAGGGTGTCGCAACGATTGAATGTGCAATTGCTGGCAGAATCCGTCACGGTGAGACATACCACAAAAGACCCTGCTGAACCGTAGGTATGACGGACAACAGGACCCGTTCCGGTGCTTCCATCACCGAAGGTCCACGAGTAGGTTCTGCGGTTCGACACCGGTCTTGCCACAAAAACATAGCCCAATGGCGTGGTATCAGGAACTACCATATAGTTTGATGCACAAGGAGCAGGCGGTGGAACCGGGGTTGGGTTGGTGATGACTCGTGGTCTGCGATAACCGGGAACCGAAATTCTCAACCAAGCGGTATCGGTACAGGATTGGGACGCGGAGGCGCCTACCCTGGAAACCGCGAGCACCACCACGTATTGACCAGCAGCTGCATAGGTATGGGATGGGTTGCGACCTACGGTGGTTGATCCATCGCCAAAATTCCAAGCATAGGTAGCAATAGTGTCTTGCAGCACCGAGCGGAACCCAACCGTGAGGGTTGTATCGATACGAGCCCCAAAACGTGGATTGCAAGGAATGCTCCAAGGATTACCAACTGGCGGACGGGGTGGAACAGGCACGGAGACTACCCTTGATTCGGTATCCGAACAAGAAGTAGAGGCGGTTGCCCCAATACGACGCACGATTAATCGAACGGTGTACATTCCACCCGATGCGTAATAATGAGTTGGCGAAACCGCTGTAGAAGTATTCCCATCCCCAAAGGACCAAGAATAGCCAAGGGTTGTGTCCATGACAACGGGCATGAAGCGAACTCCAAGACCGGTATCCGGCCTAAAACCAAAATCAGCGTTGCAACGGACGGCAGGAGGTGGCGGTGGATTGGGGACCCGAATACGGCAGGCCACAGTGAAATTCCTTACATGGGTTCCGCTACCGCTGTAACTAACCGTTCCAAGATACATGTTTCCAGCACAGTCAACGACGCGGATATTGATAAGACCGCTGGCACGACCGTTGAAGCGAACGCTGTACATTCCGTTAGCACCACTAACGGCAAATGCCATCATTGGAGCAGAAGTCGCAGGACCTGAACTGTCAATCAGCATTATTTGAGCGCCGACCACGCCAATATTGGCGGTATCGGAAATACGGCCCGAAATCAACAGATTGGAGCGCGACGAAGGGGACATCTGCGCCTGGGCGAAACCCATCAGCAATAGTCCGAGGAAGGTAAAAATCTTGAATTTCATAGAAATAAATTAAGGTATGCTGCTTAGAACGCTAAGGTAGACGTGAAGTTTAAGGGGGAAGGGCCATCAATCCAATTTTAATCTTCAAATCTTCGAATTTTAATCTGGATTTAGTTCGGTGGACGTTTAGCCACCTTGGAGAAGGCTATGGGCCAGGCAAAGATGGCCAGCGTGAGTATCGAGAATCCCAAATCACCCCAATGCGCTACCGTAGGATGCAACAACCATGCCCCTACCCCTTCGGTCTGGTTCAATACCTTCGAAAGCAGATCGGTTAGACAGAGTTTTAACCCCAAAAGCCCAATCACCAAAAAGGCCGAATGCTCCAAGCGCGGATACCGCTGCATGAGTCCCACAAAGTACTGAGCGACAAAGCGCATGGCCAAAATACCAATGAAAACACCTGCATATAGTAATATGAGGGCTGCCTTTTGTTGTTCTGCGCTAGCCAAAGGTCCGGGATCCGCATAAGCAACCGCCACCAAGACATTATCGACCGAAAAAGCCAAATCCATGATTTCTATGCTTAGAACCGTCCACCAAAAGCCCTTCAGAGCAAATAATCCCGTTTTGACTTGAGCGGGCTGCTCTTGCTCCGTTTGACCTGGGGTCGTGTTCTCCGCTTGAGATCTTTTTTTAGAAAAATGTTGATAGGCCATGTAAAGGAGATAGGCCCCACCAATTGGTTTGATCCACCATATGTGTAAAATCCAACCGGCCAACAACAAACACAATCCTCGAAAAACATAGGCGCCTATCAACCCATATTTGAGGGCTTTGCCTCTTTGATCAGGAGGCAAACGCATGACCATGCTCGCCAACACCGCAGCATTGTCCACCGAAACCAAGGTTTCCAGAACCACCAGGTTCCCGACAATCAACGCTGCTTTAGGAAGTGGAATACCCCAAAAATCCACGAATCAAGAATTTCGTTTAAAAAAACAATGTAACAATGCCAAATCAGACAAGGATCATTGGCGTAGGATTCGGGCCACG
>VHBD01000155.1 GCA_016872125.1 Sphingomonadales bacterium | reverse complement strand
AGGTCAATGGAGGAATTGTTCAATTTGCCCATGAGTTGGGAATATGAAATACCCTCTTGACGAGCGGCGGCATTGATACGGGCAATCCACAAATTACGGAAATGCCTCTTCTTGGCCTTTCTGTCGCGGTAGGCATAGGTCAAGGCCTTTTCGACCGCGTTCTTGGCGACGGTGAAAACGGTGGACCGGGTGGTGAAATAACCCTTAGCTAATTTCAAAACCCGCTTACGACGGGCATGGGCGGCAACGTTATTGGACGATTTGGGCATGGGGGCTTATTTACCGATGGTTAACAAACGCTTGATGAGAGCTTCGTTGGTGGTATCCACCAAAGCTCCGTGACTCAGACGGCGCTTCTGCACGGTGCTCTTCTTGGTCAAAATGTGACGCTTGTAGGCGTGCTTGCGCTTGATTTTGCCTGTTCCGGTAAGAGCGAACCTCTTTTTGGCACCGGAATTGGTTTTCATTTTGGGCATAACGCGGGTTTTAGGCCCCTCAGGCAAGTACCAGCCTTGCTTCAGGGATCGCAAAAATACGCAAAAAATATCGGGTTTGTATCCTTATTTCTTGGTTCCTTTGGGGGCCAAAGAAATAAACATACGCTTTCCTTCCAATTTTGGAAGGCTTTCTACTTTGCCAACCTCTTCGAGTTGTTGAGCAAAGGTGAGCAAGAGCAATTCGCCACGCTCTTTGAAAACAATGGCTCGACCCCTGAAATGCACGTAGGCCCTGACCTTGGAACCTTCTTGGAGAAAGTTCTTGGCATGCTTGAGTTTGAACTGAAAATCGTGATCGTCGGTATTCGGGCCAAAGCGAATCTCCTTGACCAAATTCTTGGCGGCGTGGGCTTTGATTTCCTTCTCCTTTTTCTTTTTCTCGTATTGGAATTTGCTGTAATCAGTGACACGGCAAACGGGAGGGGTCGCGGTCTCCGCGATAAGGACCAGGTCAAGGCCCAACCCTTCGGCAATTTGCAAGGCCTTGGCCAAGGTGTAAACCCCTTGTTCTACATTTTCACCGACCAGGCGAACCTGTTCCGCTCGTATATTTTCATTGATTGGATCGATAGGCTTCTGCGGCCTTTTGTTAAAATTAGGATTACGAACAGGCTGATTGATAAGGACCTCCTTTGTTTAGATTAAATTAAAAAATGAATAAATTTCAAGCTGAATCAAGAAAATAATCGAGTACAGTCCATTGGGGATGGCTTAGCGGACTGCATCAAGCTCGGTATTCAAGAGCGCCACAAAGGCCTCTATTCCCAACGTTTCTCCTTGACCCTGCCCATGGCGACGTACCGCGACCGTTCGGGATTCCACTTCTTTCTCCCCAATAATCAGCATGAATGGGATCTTCTGAACTTCGGCATCACGGATTTTTCGTCCAATTTTTTCGTCACGTTGGTCAATGGTACTGCGAATATCGGCAGTAGTCAGCATGCTTTGGATTTCTTGGGCAAAATCCTGAAACTTTTCAGAAATAGGCAGAATCGCAACCTGTTCCGGTGCCAACCACAATGGGAAATTACCCGCACAATGTTCGATCAAAAGAGCCACAAAGCGTTCCATGGAACCAAAGGGGGCGCGGTGGATCATGACCGGTCTGTACCGGGAATTGTCGGCTCCCACGTAGGTCAAGTCAAATCGCTCAGGCAGGTTATAATCCACCTGAATCGTACCCAATTGCCAAGAGCGTCCCAAGGCATCGTGCACCATAAAGTCCAATTTGGGTCCGTAAAAGGCTGCTTCGCCGGGGACCGTTACCGTCTGCATCCCCATTTCTGCAGTGGCCTCGATAATAGCCTGTTCGGCCTTGGCCCAGGCCTCATCCGTTCCTATGTATTTGGTGCGATTGGCCGGGTCTCTTAACGAAATTTGAGCGGTGTATTTCTCAAAACCAAGAACATCAAAAACCTTCAATACCAATGATATAACCTTTTTAAACTCGTCTTTTACTTGATCATCCCTGCAGAACAAATGGGCATCGTCTTGGGTGAAGCCTCTCACCCTAGTCAGTCCATGCAATTCCCCGTGTTGCTCGTAGCGGTACACTGTACCAAACTCCGCCAATCGAAGAGGCAGATCCTTGTATGAACGGGGCTTAGCCTTGTAAATCTCGCAGTGATGTGGGCAGTTCATGGGCTTGAGCAAATACTCTTCCCCTTCATGCGGTGTGAGAATGGGTCTGAAGGAATCTTGGCCGTATTTGTCCCAATGACCCGAGGTTTGGTAAAGCTCTTTGTGCCCGATATGAGGGGTCACCACCTGCACATAACCCGCCCTTACTTGCTGTCTGCGCAAAAACTGCTCCAAAACTTCGCGGACCATAGCCCCCTTGGGCAACCACAGCGGGAGGCCCATGCCCACTTTCTCGCTGAATGTGAACAATTCCAATTCCTTGCCCAGCTTGCGGTGATCCCTTTTGCGTGCTTCCTCCAAAAGGTGGAGGTGTTGCTCCAGGTCTTTGGCGGAGGGAAAAGAAACGCCGTATATCCTCGTCAATTGTTTGTTCTTCTCGTTGCCTCTCCAATAGGCTCCGGCAATGTTCAATAATTTGATTGCTTTGATTTTGGAGGTATCGGGGATATGAGGCCCACGACACAAATCCGTGAATTGCCCTTGGGTATAGAAGGTAATTTGCCCGTCAGCCAACCCCTCGAGCAATTCCAATTTGTACGGATCGCCCTTCTTGGTGAAATAGGCCATGGCCTCAGCTTTGGAAATTTCTTGACGTTCAAAAGATGCTCCCGTGGCGGCAAGGGATTGCATCTTTTTCTCGACCACCTCAAAGTCATCGCTCGAAAAAGAATAATCCCCAAAATCTATATCGTAATAAAAACCCTGCTCAATCGCTGGACCTATCCCCAATTGGATCCCCGGATAGAGGGACTCCAAAGCCTCAGCTAGCAAGTGAGCACTGCTGTGCCAAAAAGTGGACTTGCCCCCTTGGTCTTCCCATTTCAAAAGTCGAAAAGTGGATTCTGCCGGTAGAGCACGGTTCAAATCCCAAACTTCACCATTGACTTCGCAAGCCAGCACCTGTCGGGCTAATCCCTCCGAAATGGTACGAGCCACGTCCACCCCGGTCGTGCCGTTGGGGTAGTTTCGACGGCTTCCGTCAGGGAGTTGGACGATGAGTTCAGAATGGTTCATGGATTAGTGGACGCTACGTGGGGAATTTGCCTTCTGAAAAGCCTGCGAATATACATCATTTGAGGCGATTGAGGCCCTGCAAGGCCTGTGGATAGCCCTTGCGAAGGCGCAGGCATTCCCTGTAATCTGCAGCAGCCTCCTGAACCTTGCCCATCAACTCATAACATAAGCCACGATTCAGCATTGCAGGGAGATCCTGGGCGTCCAAGGCCAATACCTTGTCGTATCCCATGACCGCTTTTTCAAAATTTTTATCCAGCATATCCAAATAGGCCATATTGAAAAGGGCGTCCCGGTGTTGGGGTCTTGCTTGCAGCAAGGATAGATAATCCAGCCTGGCCGAATCCAAATAGCCTTGTTCTTGCAGCAACATGCCACGGGCATAACAGGCTTCTGCATGGCCGGGTTTGAGTTGCAAGACGTTCGAGAAATACCGATGCGCGGTCTGCGGATCTTTTTCCCTCAAGCCCAGCTCCAGATAAGCCGCATACAAATTGGGGTCTTGTTCAATGGCTGTTAGCCACGCCGATCGGGCAGCTGCCGTGTCCTTAAGCTCCAAATAGGTGAGCCCTTTGAGCAAATACCCTTCCGCCAAACGCTTATCCCGCCGCAAGGCTTCGTTCAAATACTTGAAAGCAACCCCATGCTGGCGATTAATCAAGGCAAGTTCTCCCCTCCGCA
>VHBD01000154.1 GCA_016872125.1 Sphingomonadales bacterium | reverse complement strand
CTGCGCATGAACGCCCATTGCGAAAACGGCCGCAAGGTGGCGCATTTCCTCAAACAGCATCCCGGGGTGTCGAAGGTGTATTGGCCAGGGTTCCCGGATCATCCGGGCCATGCGATTGCCCAAGCACAGATGAAGGATTTCGGGGGCATGATCTCCTTTGAATTGAAATCGGATAAGGAAGAGGTTGCGATGCGCATGGCCTCGTACACCAAGGTCTTTGCCTTGGCGGAATCCTTGGGAGGGGTGGAGTCCTTGATCGGTCATCCGGCATCGATGACGCATGCAAGTATTCCCCGACCTCAACGCTTGGCCAGTGGGGTAAGCGACACCCTGCTTAGGCTAAGTGTGGGCATCGAAGGAGCGGACGATCTTATCATGGATCTGGACCAAGCCATTCGCAGGGCCCTTGGTCTTTGATCCTCTGCAAGGTTCCCCTTTGGGGCCTGCATTGCTTAGGATTGCGAGGCACTACAATTCCCCATCCTTTATAGCGCTTGACCCGATCTCGGTTCCACGGTCCTTCCTGCCTCAAGGGCGATTGATGAGGGAGAAGGGTATTGAGTATCATCCAGCCAATGTGGAAATTGCGGCTTTGGTTGCCGCTCATTTGGCATGGGGACGTAGGGACATCATCCTTGCCAAATCTTGGGACTTGCTGCAGCGCATGGATTTGGAGCCAGGGCGTTTCTTGATGGAAGCCTCGGCCTTGGAATGGCAACGCCTGAAAGGATTTATGCACAGGACCTTTCAAGACAGCGATATGCTATGGATGCTGGGGAAGTGGTCGGCCTATTTGGAGGAGCATGGCAGTCTGGAAACCATGTTTGCAGGGCCAACGGTGAGGGATGGTCTGCATCGCTATGCGTCGTTAATGAAGGAAGGACTCGAAAAGGGTGATCGAATGCACAAACATTTTGCATCGCCGGCCCAGGGTTCAGCATGCAAACGCATGAACATGTTGTTGCGGTGGATGGTACGCGATGATGAGCAGGGTGTGGACATGGGTTTGTGGAAGATTCATTCCATAAGGGATTTGCACTTGCCCTTGGATGTGCATTCCACCTCGACGGCAATGGCGTTGGGACTTTTACCGGCCAAGGCTATACCGAATTGGAAAGCGGTAGAAATGTTGGGGGTTGAGGCGCGGCAAATTTGCTCGCATGATCCGGCAATGTTGGACTTTGCCCTGTTCGGGTTGGGGGAAGAGGCTTTGCGATCCGGGGTTCCCTTGTCGGATTTTCTCCACCAATGCATGAAGCCCGATGGTAGAGGTCTTATTCCTGAACAGGAGGGTCTGTAAGGGGTTCCAGCGATTGGATCACCCAATCCACATCCCCTCGTAGCCACAAGGTCTGCGCCAAATTCAAGGGGTTTTTCATCCATTTTAGGGCCGCTTTGCGATCGGTTTCCCCGGATTCTTCCATCTTTTCCTCCAACAAGTTTTCCAAATCAGGAGGATTTAGGGGGTTGATTACCCCGTACAGTCGGCTTTCGGGCAAACGGTATTTCTTGCACTGGTCAAAGACCTCGAGCTCATCGCCCAACAAAACTATCTCGGCAATTTGTTCCTCCAAGATGGCTTTGGCCAATTTGATCACCTCCGGTTGAGCGCCTTCCACAAAGCAGAGGATTGGATCCTCCAAATTCCTTGCCCAAGAGCGTATTTTGTCGAGCTTATCCATCGGATAACCGTAGCGCAGTATGCAATTGAATGAACCTCCAAATTAGGAAAGCAACGTTAAATTTCATCGTTGTTAAACAAATTTCATTGGCAATTTCGCGAAAAACAGCCTCATGCAAGCACCGTTGTACCAGCCTGATGACACCATTGTGGCCCCTCTGAGCCCAGCAGGGCAGGGAGCGGTTTGTTTGGTCCGGGTTTCTGGCCCATTGAGTAAGGCCGTTGTGTCGCTTTTGACCTGCAAGCCGCTGCATGCAGCTCCTTGGCCTGCCCGCACGGTCAGGTTGGTTGCCCTATGGGATGGCGATGCCTTGTTGGATCGGGCGTTGGTCACCACCTTTGATGCTCCCGCATCCTATACCGGCGAAGATTGTGCGGAATGGGGCCTGCATGCCTCACCCTACGTGGTCAACCGATTCTTGACCTTATGCACGTCGTTGCCGGGGGTGCGCATGGCCCAGCCGGGCGAGTTCACCTGGAGGGCTTTCACCAACGGCAAAATGGACCTCAGCAGAGCAGAGGCCGTGGCAGACTTGATTGCCGCCGAAAACCCATTGGCGCATCGATTGGCGATGACCCAATTGGAAGGCGGTTTTGAGCGCAAAATTGCGGCATTGCGGGATCGCATGACGGAATTCGCGGCCTTGCTGGAATTGGAATTGGATTTTTCCTTAGAAGATGTGGAGTTTGCCGACCGAACAGCCTTGCTCAACTTGGTGTTATCCGTGCACGCCCAGGTGGTTTCGCTAAGGGATTCGTTTGCAGCCGGGGAAGTCATCCGCAAAGGAGTTCCAACCGTGTTGGCCGGCCGACCGAATGCCGGGAAGTCCTCCTTGCTTAATGCCTTGTTGCAGGATGCTCGAGCCTTGGTTTCGGATCAACCCGGGACCACCCGGGACACCATTGAAGAACCTTGCGTTATTGAGGGTATCACTTTTCGATTGATGGATACTGCGGGTCTTCGTGAATCGACTGACGCCGTTGAACAAATGGGTGTTGCACGCACGCACCAAAAACTTACCCATGCCGGCCTTGTGTTGATGGTGGCCAGCGTCGGTGAATACCCCGATGAAGCCTGGTTGAACCTGTTAAACTTGGCAGGAGCCCAAAGCAAAGTTTTGGTGGTCTTGAACAAAGTCGATTTGCCGACTGAATCCGGCCATCGCTCCGAGTGGTTGCAGCGTTTTCCGGATTTGGTAGAAATTTCGGCCCAGACGGGGCAGGGAATGGAGGTGTTGCGCCAAAGGATGCGCGACATGGTGGACCTGGGTCGCCTTGCAGGTGATTTTGTGGCCGTGAATGTTCGGCAAAGGGAATCCCTGGATCAAGCTGATGCTTCGCTACAGCACATTGTGAACGGGCTTCAACAAAACTTGGGGACCGAACTGCTGGCCGAAGAGATGAGAAACGTGTTGCGGTCTTTGGCTGAACTTACCGGGGATATCGTGGCCGATGATTTACTCGGCGCTATTTTCTCGAAATTTTGTATCGGAAAGTGACGTATTTGACTTTAATTGGTATTATAAGCAGGATGTACGGTTAATTTGGTGACTTAATATAAGAGGTTTACATCATCGATAATAACCATTAATAGTATTCAATATGGCAATAGGAGTTTGGTTTTCTTACGATAAAACTGATAATGTAATTTCGATCCATTTAAGTGATTTTATTTTTGTTATTCCTTTTTTGAGAAACAAAAATTTTCTTGTCAAGGAATTGGTAACTATTGTTGGGAATAATGAAATATCGTTATTACCGTACGATGAACCTCCTTGTTGGATTAAAAATAAACATCATATCGAACTGGGTAGTATCTTGGAAGAGAATTTTCATAAACCTATTCACATTGCTACAATAGAACTAGAAGGTGGAGGTTTTATTCATTTTATTTTAGGCCAATTATACGTAAAATATCCAACCAATGTTAGCCTAGAAAAAGACACTATATCACTTTTGCTGGCGCTTGGTTATTTTTCAGCACCTTTAATTTGGGATTTTTGCAGTAAAAATCCCGAAGAATTTCTTCTTGATTTTATCCATTGTATGGAAGAAAAAGATATTACTGATGAATTCGAGCGTATGTTAGAACATACCAAAGAAGTGGAGCTTGATAGAATTAGGTTAGAGGAAAGCTGAATCTGATTTCCTTGGG
>VHBD01000153.1 GCA_016872125.1 Sphingomonadales bacterium | reverse complement strand
TTGATTTACCGGTTGCGGCAGGATTTGTACCTGCAGGTGATGCGGCAGGATATTTCTTTTTTTCATCATCGCCGCAAGGGCGATTTGATCTCGGTTTTGTCCAACGATGTGACGGAGATTGAGGGATCCGTGGTGAATACCATGCATGTATTGTTGCGAGAACCCTTTTTGGTTTTGGCGTATGTGAGTTTGTTGTTGATGCTGTCCCCTGCCCTGACCTTGTTTTCGTTTGCGGTCCTTCCTCTTTCGGGGTGGGCTATAGGCTTGATAACGCGCAAATTACGCAATGATTCGGGGCAGAGCCAGGATCTGCTCGGGATGTTGTTATCGCGCTTCGAAGAAACCGTGAGCGGGATTCGCATTGTGCGCATGAACAATGCGGCTGACTTTATGGTGCAGCGCTTCAGGGACTTGAATGAAGGGTACGCAAGGTTATTGCGCCGCATTTTTGACCGCAAAGACTTGGCCAATCCGGTATCGGAAGTGTTGGGCGTCGTGACGGTTTTGGGGATTATTTACTTTGGCGGAACCTTGGTGATCGAACAACGCAGTACCCTTACGGCCAGCCAGTTCATTGCCTACATTTTGTTGTTTTCTCAATTGTTGCCTCCTATCAAATCCTTAGGCTCGGCATACACCAATGTTCAGAAAGGCTTGGCTTCGGCGCGAAGGGTTTTTGGCCTCTTGGATCAGGAACCGACCGTGAAACCCAAAGCTCAGGCGGCCCCGCTGAAGACCTTGCAAGAAGGTTTGGCCTTCGAGGGGGTGGGCTTTCGTTACGGGGAGGAATGGGTTTTGAAGGATTTGAGTTTCGAATGTCGGCGAGGCCAAACGGTGGCGTTGGTGGGAGTGTCGGGTTCAGGTAAGTCCACTGCCATGGATTTGATCAGCCGCTTTGTGGAACCTGCGGAAGGAAGAATCGTGGTGGATGGACAGGACCTGCGGGATTGGAAGGTGGAGGATTGGCGGGGGATGATTGGCCTCGTTGGTCAAGACAATTGGTTGTTTCACGATACGGTGACGGCCAACATTGCATTTGGGGATCCCCAACCGGACCATGATCGGGTACGGCAAGCCGCAGAGGCCGCCAATGCCCACGGTTTCATTGCCGAGATGGAGCAAGGGTACGCCACCTCGCTGGCGGAACAAGGTTCTCGCCTGAGCGGGGGGCAACGACAGCGCATTGCCATTGCCAGAGCCTTGTATCGTAATCCGCAATTGCTTCTTTTGGATGAGGCGACTTCGGCCCTTGATTCCATGGCCGAGAAAGAAGTTCAGGAAGCCTTGCAGCATCTGATGGTGGGCAGAACCACGGTGGTGATTGCGCATCGCCTGAGCACCATCCAAAGCGCGGATCGAATTGTGGTTCTTGAGCGGGGTCGCAAAGTTCAGGAAGGAAGCCATGTGGAGCTCATGCAGTCCGAGGGCTTGTACCGTAGCTTGGTGGAATTGCAAATGCGGGCTTGATGGCGTTAATTTGATTCCGAACTTTATTGGACTTTAGAATTTATGAAATATACCGAAGAAAGCATCAAGTCCCTGGACTGGAGGGAGCATATACGCCTGCGGCCCGGGATGTATATCGGGAAGTTGGGGGATGGTTCCGCTTACGATGACGGGATCTACGTGCTCATCAAGGAAATCATTGACAATTGCATCGATGAACATGTGATGGGCTTCGGGAAGTCCATCGAAATTCAAGTCAGCCGCGAGAAGGTGACCGTGCGGGATTATGGACGGGGTATCCCTTTGGGGAAATTGGTGGACTGTGTTTCGAGGATCAATACCGGTGGCAAATACGATGGCGAAGCCTTCACCAAGTCGGTGGGCCTCAACGGCGTAGGGACCAAGGCCGTGAACGCCTTGAGCAAATCCTTCATGGTGCAATCCTTCCGGGAAGGCCGTACCCGTACTGCCAGCTTTGCGCAGGGGTTCTTGCTTGACGAAAGCAAGGATATGCCCACTGCCGACAAGAACGGAACCTATGTGGAATTTGTTCCGGACGGAGAGATATTCAGGAATTTTCATTTTATCCACGAATTCATTGAGGAGCAATTATGGAATTATGCCTACCTCAATGCTGGGCTAAGCCTGTACTTGAACGGCAAGAAATTTTTCTCCAAGGATGGCTTATTGGACTTGCTGCATCGCAAAGCCCCCTCAGACAGCATACGTTACCCTATCGTGCACCTCAAGGGGGATGATATTGAATTGGCCTTTACCCACGGTGAACAATACGGCGAAGAGCATTATTCTTTTGTGAACGGGCAGTACACCACCCAAGGCGGAACCCACCTGGCCGCGTTTCGGGAGGCTTTGGTCCGTACCATCCGGGAATTTTACAAAAAGGATTTTGACGCCTCCGATATCCGGGGTTCCATCATAGGGGCCATCAGCCTGCGCGTTCAGGAGCCGGTCTTTGAGTCGCAGACCAAGACCAAGTTGGGATCCCAGCATATGGCGCCGGGCGGTACGGCTCTGCGCTCCTTTGTGGGGGATTTTGTCAAAAGGGAACTGGATAATTACCTGCACAAGCACCCGGCGGTGGCCGACGCCTTGCTCAAAAGAATCACTCAGAGCGAGCGGGAACGCAAGGACATGGCGGGGATCAAGAAATTGGCCAACGAACGGGCCAAAAAAGCCAACCTGCACAACCGCAAATTGCGGGATTGCCGACTGCACTACAACGAAGGCCGGAACGAGGGGCATTACAACAGCACGCTTTTTATTACCGAAGGGGATTCGGCCAGCGGCAGCATCACCAAGGCCCGACAGGTCGAAACCCAGGCGGTGTTTAGCCTTCGCGGCAAGCCTTTGAATTGTTACGGCCTCAAGAAGAAGGTGGTGTACGAGAACGAGGAATTTAATTTGTTGCAGCATGCCTTACAAATCGAGGACGGTTTGGAAGGATTGCGTTACAACCGGATTGTAATTGCGACCGATGCGGATGTGGATGGGATGCATATTCGCCTGCTCATGATGTCCTTCTTCTTGCAGTTCTTCCCGGATTTGGTCAGAGAAGGCCATCTGTATATTTTGGAAACCCCCTTGTTCAGGGTTCGTAACAAGCAAGAAACGGTTTATTGTTACAGCGAAGCGGAGAAGCAAGCAGCCATGAAGCGGCTAGGGGCCAAGGCCGAGGTCACTCGCTTCAAAGGCTTGGGGGAAATTTCCCCCGGAGAATTCGGTCGCTTCATCGGCCCCGATATGCGCTTGGAGCCCATCATTCTCAAAGCGGATACCTCCATTCCCAAACTGCTGGCCTACTACATGGGTAAGAATACACCTGAGCGTCAGCAGTTTATCATCGAGAATCTGCGTTACGAAATGGATGCCCCTGAGGGGCTGGCCCTAGAGGCCGAAGAGTCTGCGGTGCCAGCTCTCGCCGAAAGGTAACCAAAGGCGATCCAAATCCCCGACCTTATTCACAAGCGTATCGGCCACCAGGGTTGTGGGGGTCACCCGCCCGTCTTGGACCGCTGCTTGCATGGTTTGGTGATCCACTGTCTGAATGGTTTGTGAATCGACTGTATGGATGGTTTGTGAATCGACTGCATTGATGCTCTGGTCTCCGTTGCGGTAGAAGTACCGGCGCTTCTCTAGGAAATTAAGGTTGAGGCTTTGGCCCAGGTCCTGCACAAAGTGGGTGGCCTTGTCGATGGAGCAACCGCTGGCCGCTGTATGGCTTTCGTCTACGGCCAAGAGTATAAAATAGCCCTGGTACAAAGCGCCTGATGCCCTCAAATCATGACGGTGAGCGGTCCAGCTTTGAACAAAAGTTTGCAAGGCCGGGTGGATGCGGTCGGTATCAAGCGGAACGGGCGAAGTAAAAATCCAAAGTCGCGCCGAGGCTGGTAATTGTTCAAAGGGAACC
>VHBD01000152.1 GCA_016872125.1 Sphingomonadales bacterium | reverse complement strand
TGAAACGTTTAGTTATTAAAAAAGAATGTTATAACTTCGGAGTACGATTATTAGAAAAGTGGGCCGAGCGCCTGCTTGCAAACCGTTAGTGGCAACCAATGGGGACAGTGCTAACTTAAAACCGAATCACTTTTAAAAACGATTTAAACTAACATATGATGACAAAAATTCTGACAACTCTTTTACTATTCACACTAGTAGCGTGCGGACAAACAAGCACCAAAAAAGAATCTTCAAATGACAGCAACAAAGTGGTTGCTGGTTGGAAAACTTTTGACGGAACAAATTACTCCGTTCAGTATCCACCTAATTGGGAGTTAAATCAAAGCGGACAAATGGGAACAAGTTTTATTTTCTTTTCTCCATTGGAAAATGACAAAGACCAATTCAAAGAAAATGTAAACCTACTTGTTCAAGACCTAACAGGACGCAATATTGATTTGGACAAGTTTGTTGAAATTTCAGAAGGACAAGTAAAAACAATGGTGACAAACTCAACTCTTGTGGAAAGCACCAGAATGAAAAGCTCAAATCCTGAATTTCATAAAATGATTTACTCGGGTGACCAAGGTATATATCATTTAAAGTTTGAACAATACTTTTGGATAATTAATCAACAGGCATACATCCTTACACTAACTTGTGAACAGACCAAATTTTCGGATTACAAAGAAACAGGCGAAAAGATTTTAAACTCATTCTTATTTAAAAAGTAATAATTGAAAGGAACGAAGTATGTTGAAAATTCAACGGATACGGCGAAAGTTGCGGTGGTTGAGGTCCCAGCCAAGGTAGCGGAGCGCGAATTGCTTGAAGCGGTCTTTGATGGTGAGGCGTTGGTAAGATGGGTCCGCGTTGAACGTCCAATTGATGCGAGCAATGCGCTGGGACATGACGGCGGGATGGGTGCCGTGGTACCGCACAAGGCTGGACGGCCGGAGGTGGTAATCGAATGCTTGGGCAACGGGAATGTTCTGTTGCATCCAGGCATCATCGTGCCATAGGCGATGGAACTTCTCTTGCTTGCGTTGCATGGCAGCGGGTTCACGGACCCAGCCGTAATGGTGCATCCAGGCCGTGGTTTGCAGAACCCGGAGTTTGCGATGGGGTTGAATACGAAAGCCTTGGGCATCGCCCCAGGAGTAGATGCCGCGATGTGGCCTGACGACGCGGACCTCCAAGGGGTACCAGCGGGAATCGGTGCCCACGTAATCGTAGGAAGCATAAAAGTGACGGTAGTGCAGGAGCAGCCCTTCGATTTCGGGGCGGTGCAGGGCTTCTTCCATGGCCTGGCGAAGGGCAGGTAGGCCGTCTTCGTGCAGGACCTCATCGCCTTGGATATACACCGCCCAATCCGCTTCTCGAGAAACAGCGGCCAGGGCCTTGTCGGTTTCGATGGCCAGGACTCGACCGCCTTCGCGCATGCTATCATCCCATTCGGTGTGCAGGATCCGAATGCGGGGATCGTCCAGGCTTTGGATCAGCTGCAGCGTATCGTCTTCGGACTTTCCGACCGCAACAACGATTTCATCGCAAAGGGGAAGAATCGAGCGAAGGGCCTCCAGAATCGGATAATCCAGGAGAACCGCGTTGCGAATAAAGGTAAAACCGCTGACTTTCAAGGAAATATAATAATTTTACCCAAGACCTTTGAGGATATTCCCCAGGCCAAGGCCCAAGCCAAGACTAACTAAATTGACAGCGATGCTTGCCGTTGAATAGAGCAGGGCCATACCCCAAGCTTTGTGTTGCAACAACACCCACAAGTCCATTCCAAAGGCGGAGAACGTCGTGAGTCCCCCGCAGAATCCCACGACCCCAAAGGCCACAACTCCGTTTAACGCCAGGGGAAGATGCGCGATTGTCGGAAATTGGTTGTTCCCGTTCAGGCTCAGCCAAAGGCCGAGGATGAATCCTCCCAAGGCATTGACGGCGAGGGTTCCCATGTTCAATTCCGGGTGCGCTGAACCCAGCCATTGGGACAGGACCAGCCTAACCACCGATCCCAAGGCACCGCCAAGGGCTACGCCGAGCAGGGTCGTCCAATGAAGGGCCGTCCAATTCATGGTTTAACGTTAAGAAAGGGTTAAGTCTATTGTTTGTCCAAAGTTAGGGCCAGCCCCACGCTATTTTTGGGGAACAGAATCCCCCACCATGAAATTTACCAACCTTGTTATGGTTTGGGTCCTCAGCGCAGGGACCATCACCGCTCAGGCTCAAAATTCCGCAAAGATGAAGCAGGCCGCTCAGGCTCAAAATTCAGTGCAGGCGCAGCAGGCCCCAGATTCTGCATTCACCGACCCTTCCATGCCCACCGTGACCATCGGAGCTCAGGTTTGGATGAAGCGGAACCTGGATGTGGTGACCTTTCGGAACGGGGACACGATACCGCAGGCCGCAGGGGATTCGGCCTGGATGGCTGCCGCCGAAAACGAAACCCCGGCCTGGTGCTACTACAACAACGACCCGGCCAACGGCGCCGTTTACGGGAAGCTTTACAATTGGTTTGCCCTCAAGGATACCCGCGGCTTGGCCCCCAAGGGTTGGCATTTGCCATCGGACAAGGAATGGACGGAAATGGTCTTTGAGTTGGATTCGGTGGCCAAGCAACAGTATTTAGGGGGTGCCGAAAGCGTCAACGCAGGGCCCATGCTCAAAACTGCCGAAGGCTGGAAGGAGGACGCAGTCGAAGCCAACAATTCCAGCGGTTTCACGGCCTTGCCCGGCGGATACCGCGTGCATTGGAATATCGAAAAAACCGCCGCGCCCTTTTACGCCATCGGAGAAAGCGCCAACTGGTGGAGCAGCACCCCCACGGCGGGTACCGATGCCTGGTTGCGCAATGTTTTCTACAAGAACAACCAGGTCAAGAAGTATTTTTTCAACCGGGGTTACGGGTTTTCGGTGAGGTGCATCAAGGGGGAATTGGAAGATTGACCTCTACAGTATAATTTAGGGCATGATGTTGATGATGACGCGTTATGCCGCCTTGCTCTCGGTGCTTGGGGCTCTGCTCCTTCACGGCCCATTTGTAACCGCGCAATCCACGCAGCAAACTACCGCGCAATCTGACCCGCAAGACTACCCAACGGTCAACATTGCGGGCCTGTGGTGGATGCAACACAACTTGAATGTCACCCGTTACCGCAACGGGGATTCGATTCCCGATGGCACCGCCGACCACGCAGCCTGGGCCAAACTCACCTCCGGTGCCTGGGCCTACCCCGATAGTAACATTATGATGCGTAGTACGTTCGGACTTCTTTACAATGCCTATGCGGTAAGCGATCCGCGCGGTCTCTGTCCAACGGGTTGGCGGCTGCCGACCCACGATGAATGGACCGCTCTGACCAATGCCCTGGGCGGAGAAACTAAAGCCGGCGCCCAACTCAAAGCCCAACAGGGCTGGTTCCCCGGTCTGGAAGGTCGCGATGAGCTTAGCTTCCAAGGCCTCCCTGCTGGATTTCGTGGAAGCGATGGCACCTTCGGGGGTGTCGGCGCCTATGCGTATTGGTGGAGCAGTACCTCCAGCGGTATCAACGGGTCCTGGGGCCGATTTGTGGACGGAACCCAACCCGGCATCTTTATGATGGACGGCTTCAAGAAATCCGCCTTCTCCGTCCGATGCGTTCGCCAAGTGAGCAAGGGCAAGGCCAACTCCTCTCCCCGGTAATTGGAATTGGTTGGGTTAAGAGGGTATTTAGTTTAGTCTTTGGCGTTTATTTCCGAAGGCGATATTCAACCCTAAACTGAATTGGAAGGCCCCCGCATTGCTTTGAGCATAAAATTGTTGGAAATTTTCGGCTTGAAGGAAAGTTTGAATTCCCAGCAAACGAAGGGCAAGCATTGCGCCAATGCCTTTACGAACACCGGATAGGCCAAGATTCAATCTAGCCGATAACACCGAACGAAGATCCACTTGGGCATAT
>VHBD01000151.1 GCA_016872125.1 Sphingomonadales bacterium | reverse complement strand
CCTCACCGTGGCCTACGTAATGAACCGGCGATGATGGCCCAGGTAGCGCAATGTTTGGGCGACCTGTGGGGAATGAGTGCGGAGGAAGCGGGGGATCGATGCACCCGGAATGCTGCCGACCTTTGGCGAATTCCTTTATGAACCTCGGTATGACCAGCTCGCTCCGCTTGCATTCCTCCAGAATCCTTTTGATCTATACCGGGGGTACCATTGGAATGAAAGAAAGCTCGGCAGGTTTGGTACCGGTTTCCTTGGAGGACCTTTTGGAACAGCTACCGGATATTGACGCCTTGCCGGTGGAGTTGACCTTGGTTTCTTTGGATCGGCCGATGGATTCCTCGGATCTAAAACCCGAACATTGGGTTCAAATAGGGGAGTTGATCCTCAAGCATGCTGCTGATATGGATGCTTTTTTGGTATTGCATGGCACGGATACCATGGCCTATTCAGCGGCTGCCTTGAGTTTCATGATGCAACATTTGGGAAAGCCGGTCATCTTTACCGGATCTCAACTACCACTGGGTCATCCACGCTCTGATGCGGCATCGCATTGGATGAGTGCCTTGGAAGTGGCTATGGCCTTAGGTCCTGAGGGCCTGCCCAGGGTCCCGGAGATTGCTTTGTACTTCAATCATGCTTTGTACCGTGGCAACAGGGTGCGCAAACTGCACGCCATGGGTTTTGATGCATTTGATTCGCCAAATTATCCTATCCTAGCGAGGGCCGGAACCCGCATTGAATATGCAGAGGAGGCTATTGGGCAAGGAATTCCGGGTCAGCCCTTTCGACAGGGGCGTCCAGCCTGGTTTCCTACCATGGATCAAGGGGTCCTGTCGCTCAAATTATTTCCAGGTTTGAGGCCCGATTTGTGGGAAGCTGCCCTGCACGACCCTACGGTCAAGGCTGTCTTGGTAGAGGCTTATGGTGCCGGGAATATTCCGGCAGATGGGGAATTATCGGAACTTTTGAGGGCCTTTGTTCAGCGAGGCGGACACTTGATCGCCCTAAGTCAATGCGTCGGTGGGCAGGTGGATTTGACACGTTACCAAAGCGGCCGCCGTTTGTTGGATTTGGGAGCCATCTCGGGAATGGATATGACCTTCGAAGCGGCCTTGACCAAGACCATGCATTTGCTCGGTACCGGTGGCAGCGATTTCAGGGAGGCCTTCGGTCAATCCATCGCTGGCGAGCTGGGCAACTGAACAGCCCTTTCGGGCCGATTCGCATAGGATGCGGAGAGAGAGGGATTCGAACCCTCGATACAGTTTCCCGTATACACACTTTCCAGGCGTGCTCCTTCAACCACTCGGACACCTCTCCTTGGCCTTGTTGGGGAAGCGAATTTACGACCAAAAGTAGCCTTTCCACATCGCGGTGGCTGTGGCCCACCTCTTCTTGTTGTTTTTATCCCCAAGACCGAAGGTAATAGTCCTCAGGATCCTGATGGTATAAGGGAGCAGGAATTGCCATGATCAAGGGCTTGTCGCCTTCAGCAGACGGTAGGTCCGGAGCCATAAGGCCAGGGTTAAAATACTTTGAACAAGGGTGGTAGCCGCATAGACTTGAACGGCTACGGCCCACCCAAAATGCTGCGAGCCAAAGGCCACTCCACCCATCAAAATCCCTTGAACAATCACATCCACTACGATGAGTTGTTTGGCTTGTCCTTGGGACAAAATCGCATGGCTCAAGCTCCAATTCACCGCTTTGAGAATGTCGGTAATTAAATGCAAGGGCAGGAGCATGATCATTGGCCCAAAATCCGAGGAAAATAACAACGGAATGGCCTGGGATCGAGATACCATCAAAATCAAAGCGAAGAGCAACACCAAGCCCCCACTCGCCAGGATGGTTTGAATGGAATGTCGAAGAAATCCTTTGCGATTTCTTTGTTGGGATAGGATGGGCAAAAAATGAGAGGACAAGAGGGTAGCGATGATCGGAACCCAAATATTTCCAATGCGTTGAAGCCCTTCCCAGTAACCGACTTCGTTAATATCGTATTGCTTCATCATGATGCTGCGAATCACCACCATAGTGATTTGGCTTGCGGCTACCGAATACAAGGACAAGGCCACCATGGGCCAGGGTGACTTCAACGCTTGACCATCGGGGTAAGGCACCTTGCGTAACAGGGAAGAAAAGTTCCAGACCTCCATGGAGCGAATGCGGATCTTGGAGTGATGTCTCATCCCCCATAAGCTGTAGAATGCAACGGGGATTTGAGCCAGTGCCAAACCGGTGCATGCTCCGACGATCCCCCATTGTTGCCCACCCACGATGAAGAGGGTGGTGTTCCAAAAAATTTGATGAATGTTATGAATGGCTAAGGAGCGATAGTTCTTGGTGGCGGATAAAAAGGCATTGGCCCAGAAAAAAAACGTGGACAGCAAACAACTCAAGGGCAGGAGGAAGTACAGCCATCCAGGAAATTCCGATGGGAAAATTAAAGCGCCAAGCCAGGGGTATCCTAGAATCCACAGCAGCGCAAGGACCATCGTTATCCAAAAACTAATCCTGAGCGAACCGGTGAGAACACCTCGCTGGGATTCGGCCGATAAGCCGTCTTGATTCAAGGCCTGGATGCTGCTGTTTTGGGTGGCTGACCCGCCCATGGTTTGGAGCAGGTACAGGAGGTTTTGAAATTGTCCAGCCAAGGCCAATCCCGCGGGGCCGTACCAGAGGGCAATGACTTTGACAAGGCTGAACTGGCCCAGGACTTTAGCGCAGGCTTGAATGCCCGACCACCACAGGGCTCGTGTTAAGGGATGCTTGCTCATCGGTACAGCCATTATACAGGGTAAATCTAGGCATAAGCATGGAAAGCATGGTGGCTGAATCCCCGCTTGGGTGAATCTTCTAGTGGGTGAATCCCCCGTTGGGCCTTAACGATTAGGTAAAGAAGAAGCAACCTCTTCTTGATATTACGGAAATCCACGGTTAACAAGGCCAATTCAATTTTGAGTGTCTAAAAATATTTTTATGAAAAAATGGATTACTTCGTTTTTGGCCATGATTTTGGTGGCCTTGAGCCTTCAACAAAGCCATGCGCAAAGCATCACCCTGGGCCAAGTAACCGGACTCGTGGGTGACACGGTTTCGGTGCCTGTGGTTTATAGCGGTGCGAATCCGCTAACCTTGTCGGCCTTGACTTTGGCGGTGAATTACGATTCAACCCGCTTGCGTTGTTTGTCCCAAATTACCGATTTGAATACGGGAATCACGACGCCAAATTTACTCACCAACTGCGGATTCTTCGCTGGAACAGGGGCAGGGTTGAATGCCTCTGCTTCTCAATTCAGATTGACATGGTATGATTTGAATCCAGCCACGGTGACCGGGGTTTTGTTCCGGGTGCGCATGGTAATCCTGCGCTCAGGTACGGCATCGTTGAACTGGGATCTTGCGACCCCTGCCCTTGTCGAGGTTGGTGATGCCGATGGGAATCCCATTAGCGGGTTGACCTTTACCAACGGTTCGGTGCAAGCGATTTCCTTTCCTTCGGTAGGCATAGGTTCGGTGAGTGGACGTGTCGGTGATACCGTATCGGTCCCTGTTCAAATGCAAATGGATGCCGCATTCAAAGTGGGCGCTATCTCGCTGTCCATCAATTACGACAGCACACGTCTGCGTTGCGCAGGTTCTCCAACCAATATTCTCCCCGCTTTGAGCGCTGCTCTGATCGGGAACTGCGGTTATTTCAGCAACCTGGGTGTCAATTATACCGACAGTGGAGCCCAATTCCGTGCCGGTTGGTTTGATGCCAATGCCATTAATGTCAATGGTTTGCTTTTTAACATGCGTTTTGTGATATTGCAAGGGGGACCAACAACCCTTTCTTTTGATCTGGCGACGGCGGGCAATTGCGAATTGGCGGATAGCAACGCATCCCCTTTGGCCAATGTTACGTACACGGGCGGGGTGGTTACCGGTA
>VHBD01000150.1 GCA_016872125.1 Sphingomonadales bacterium | reverse complement strand
AAGGCATAAAAATATCTTCATGGATAATAGGTATCGTGGCTAAAAATAGGCCAAGGTCCAAAGGAAAACAAAATTAAATTGGATTAACCTTGGCTTTGCTTCGTCCCCGGCAGTACCAAAACCGACAAAGCACCCAATAACAGGCTCAAACCCGCAAGGCTCATCGTATGGACGACCGCTTCCCCAAAGATGAATTTATAAGCCCAATTGACCCCACCCAAAGCCGCCACGATTTGGGGAATAACAATGAACATATTAAAAAGACCCATGCTAATCCCCATCCGCTCCGGAGCCACATAAGACGACAGAATAGCATAAGGCATGCTAAGGATGCTACCCCAAGCGAGGCCTATCAGGCCGAAACTCAAATTGAGCAGCTCCGGAACCTGCGGTCCGGCCAAAGCCATCAGGCCAAAACCCATGGCACCGAGCGTCAACGATAACCCATGAATAAAACGGCGGTTGATCGAACGAACAGCCGTCACCATGGTCAAAACCAAGGCGAAACCCATGGAAGAGAGTCCGTATAAACCCATGGCGGAACCCACTTTGTTGGCGGCTGCATTGTAGGCCCCAAATGCCGCATCGTAATCGGCCGCACCAGCATCGGGCATGGGGGCTCCAAAAACATGTTCCGTTAGGGCCGGCGTGGCAAAGGACCACATCGTAAAAAAGGCAAACCACGAAAAGAACTGAACCAAACCTAAACGCCACATCACAGCCGGCATTTGCCCCATTTGCACAAAAATCTCTTGGATGCCGTGAAACATACCGGCTTTCTCGGCATTTTGTCGTCGAAAAGCCGCCAAGTCTTTAGGAGCTTCCTCGCTGGTCGTCCACACCGTCCAAAGGATAGAACCCATGAAAACGGCCGCCCCTATCCCAAAGGCCCAGCGCACCGAATCGGGCAAGACCCCCTCCGGAGCCTCGTTGGAAACCCCCATCCACGTGAGCAGCCATGGCAAGTTGGAGGCAACCCAGGTGCCAATACCAATGATCAAGGTTTGGACCACAAAACCGTACGATCGTTGACTTTCGGGTAATTTGTCGGCGACCAAGGCCCGAAAGGGCTCCATGGATATATTGATGGACGCATCCAAAACCCATAAAAACCCGGCAGCCATCCAAAGCGCCGAAGAATACGGCACCCAAAACAAAGCCAAGGAACTCAAAACGGCTCCCACCAAAAAAAAGGGTCGTCGCCGACCCAAACGCACATTCCATGTTCGGTCGCTGAGGTAGCCGATAATGGGCTGTACCAAGAGACCCGTCAAAGGGGCTGCAATCCATAACATTGGGATTTGGTCCTTGTCCGCCCCCAGGGTTTGAAAAATTCTGGACATGTACCCCCCCTGCAGCGCAAAACCAAATTGAATGCCCAAGAACCCAAAGGACATATTCCAAATTTGCCAAAAGCTCAACTTGGGGCGGTGTTCGTGTTCCTGCTTGGTCATAGTAATAGCCATAAATCCCTTTTTTGTAAAGGGAAAGTTAAGCCTTAGACGGTCGAATCACCAAGGCCTGACCGGACTCCAAGGTGACCGACTGGCCATACAATTGCAACGTACACGATGGCATTCCCTCCAAGAGGCATTCCAATCCCTGATTATTCAGGCGAAAATGCAGATTTGCACCTCGCCAATGCAATTGGAACGTGTAACCCGACCACGCCGCAGGCAAAACCGGAGCCAAGGCCAACCCATCGTCGACGATACGCAATCCCCCAAATCCCATCACCACCGACATCCACGTACCGGCCATGGAGGTGATGTGCAAACCTTCGTGGACCTCCCGGTTGTAGTCGTCCAAATCCAGGCGGGATGTGCGCAAATACATTTCGTAGGCCTTGTCCATCATTCCCAAACGGGCTGCCAATACCGAGTGAACGCAAGGAGATAAGGACGATTCATGGACCGTGCGGGGTTCATAAAATTCAAAATTTCGGCGCAGTTCATCCAAGCTAAAATCCTGTTCAAAGACCATCATCCCTTGCAAAACATCTGCCTGCTTGATAAAACAAGAGCGTAAGATGCGATCCCATGACCAATGTTGGTTGATGGGGCGTTGATCTGACTGGAGTTCGGATGCCAATTGCTGCTCTTTTTCCAAGTAGCCGTCTTGCTGCAACCAAATTCCCAAAACCTCATCGGAAGGCAGGGCGATGGCGTCGGCTTTGGCTTTCCAATCCAAGGCTTCGGATTCGCTCCACCGAATTTGGGTCGCAATTTGATTCCAATAGGAAGGCTGTTCTTGGCGAATAACATCGATCACCCCAAGGGTATAGCGCCAACAAAAGCGAGCCAAGTAATTGGTGTACCAATTGTTATTGACATTATTTTCGTACTCGTTGGGCCCGGTGACCCCGTGCATCACCCAAGCCTTACGCAACTCGGACCAATGAACCCGCTGAGCCCAAAAGCGGGCCACCCCGACCATGACCTCCAATCCACCCTGCCACCAATAGGAACGATCACCGGTGTAGCGAACGTACTGATCGATAGCATAGACCATGGCCCCGTTCCGATGAATTTCTTCAAACGTAATCTCCCATTCGTTGTGGCATTCTTCCCCGTTCATCGTCACCATGGGGAACAAGGCCGCCCCGTCTTTGAACCCCAATTTACGGGCATTGGCGATGGCTTTGTCAAGCTGACGATAACGGTACTCCAACAATTGCCTGGCAACCCGAGCAGGAGCGGTTCCCAAATAAAAGGGGATGCAGTAGGCTTCGGTATCCCAATAGGTGGAGCCACCGTATTTCTCTCCGGTAAAACCCTTGGGGCCAATATTGAGTCGATGATCCAAACCGTTGTAGGTCTGGTGCAAATGAAAAATGTTAAAACGTATTCCCTGCTGCGCTTTGGGATCGCCTTCGATTTGAATATCCGCTTGCTTCCATAACGAATCCCAAGCGGCGGCCTGTTCGGCGCGAAGTTCCTCATGGCTCAGGGATTGCACTTCATCCAAAACCTCCATGGCCTTGGCCTGCAAAGCAAGCGCAGGGGCATGCAGGGTCGAAAGCACCGCAACCCGCTTGTTCAAAACGACCGAATCACCGGCTTCCAAACGAAGATTCAGTTCCTGGCGGGATACCCAATCCTGGGGCACAAAGTCCCCCAACGAATGTGCACGATCCTGCAAAAATTCCCAACGATGTTCGGCCGCAACACCCACCTCAAAATCCAATTTGGCGGTCGCGGTTTGGACATAGCCCCTTTCACCGCCCCCTTCATGGCCCCTTTTCCAAAACATTTCTTCGTAATTGGCATCCCGATTGCGCACTTGGCCATTCAGCCCCGAAACCCATCGCAAATCGCAGGCCTTATCCGTGGTGATCCGGTAACGAATACACGCCAAATGTGGCCTTGCCTTGCAAATCCAACGTTCCGAATCCACCTTCAATCGAATCCCATCCGGGGTTATCCACTCCCATTGCCGGGTCAAAACGCCTTCCCTAAGATTCAAAGAACGACGATACTGCGTGGGTGGACCCATGGCCAGATCCGCGGTGTGACCGTTGACCGACCACGACATATCCAACCAGTCGGTACTGTTGAGGACTTTGGCAAAGTACTCGGGGTAACCGTTTTTCCACCAACCTACCCGGGTCTTGTCGGGGTAATAAACACCGGCGACGTAGGAACCTTGAAGCGAATGACCGCTGTAGGTCTCCTCGTGCATGGCACGTTGCCCAAAGAATCCATTGCCCAAACTAAAAAGGCTTTCGGCGGCTTCATGCAAAGAGGCATCCCAGCCCTCCTGGGTCACGGCCCAGGGATCGACCCCAAACAGAGGTGACTTTGTCATGTGTTGTTATGGTTAAAAGCGAAATGCCAAGCCTGTAGACCCTGCACCGAAAGTTCCGAAAATTGGTGCACGACCCGATGGGCGCCAAGCAGGACCGAGGCATCCCCCAATCCTATGGTCAAAAATCCACCGGCCAAGGCGGCTTGAA
>VHBD01000149.1 GCA_016872125.1 Sphingomonadales bacterium | reverse complement strand
CATGCATGCTCCCAAAAATAGACCTTCCAAGGGGGACTTGGGCGCTTTGTTGTAGGTTTGTGCCGTGGGACTGGTCATTCGCCAAAGCTTCAAATCAACCCTCTTGACCTATGTCGGGGTAGGCTTGGGCGCTTTGAATCTCTTGTTCTTTTTCCCGCGCTACCTGAATCCGGAACTCATCGGCTTGCGGGAGCTTTTGTTGGGGGTGGCGCTCAGCCTGTCCATCTTCACCCAATTGGGAATGCAAAGCGCCATGTCCCGCTTCTTCCCTTATTTCCAAGACGAGCAAAGGCAGCACAACGGCTTCCTGCTTTTCACTTTGGGCGTAGTGACCTTGGGTTTGCTGGGCTTTGGGGGCTTGTTCCTCGGACTTCAAGGCGTATGGGAAGGGTTGTTTGCTGACAAATCGGCAGCGGTGAACGCGTATTGGGGCATGATTTTGCCGCTGACGGGGATGATGATGCTGCAGAATGTGCTGGAAATATGGGCAAGGCTGCATTACAGGATTGTGGTCAATGCCCTCTTGCGGGAGATTGGATTGCGTTTGGCCTTGACGGGTTTGACTTTGGCGTATGCCCGCGGTGCGATTGGTTGGGATGGATTCCTTTGGGGGATGTGCGCATCTTACGGGGTTTCGGCCTTGTTGTTGGCGGGATACCTGCATGGTATGGGGGTTCTTTACCTGAACCCGGCCTATGTGCGGGTTCGCAGGCCTCTTCGGCCCATCATGGCCAGGTATTCGATGTGGATGATTGTCGGAGGAGCTGGGGTGGTCATCAACGAGCGGATTGACGGTTTGATGCTGGCATGGTTGGCGGGTCTTGCCTCCACAGGGATCTACAGCCTGTCCTTCTTCATCGGGACCATTATCGAAATGCCGCGCCGTTCCATTTCTCAAATTGCGGGGACCCTGATCACCCATGCGTGGAAGGCGAAGGACTTCCAGGCACTGGCCCAATTGCATCGTCAGGCGGCGCTGAATCAAATGCTTATCGGCGGGATTTTGCTGGTGTTGGTATGGACCCAAATTGATGCGGTCTTTGAATTGATGCCCAACGGGCAGCTGTACCTGGAGGGTAAGTGGGTGGTGTTATGGATAGGATTGGCCCGATGGTTTGATATGTCCAACGGGGTCAATACGGAGATTATTTTGAATTCCCCGTATTATCGCTTCAATTTGATTTCGATCTTGTTGTTGGGAATGATTTCTTTCACGGCCAACTACCTTTTGATCCCCGTCTATGGCTTGACCGGTGCAGCGGCCGGGAGCACCTTGTCCATTCTCTTGTTCAACCTCTTGAAAGGAGGTTTCTTGTGGTTTCGGTTGGGTATACAGCCTTTCAATCATCAGACCCTCAAGGCTTTGGCTTTGCTGTTCGGGGTTTATGCGGTAGGGGTGGCGATGGGGGCCTTGGTTCCGCTCCCTAACCGTTCGGAGCAAGGGGTGGGTATCTCGTGGGGGTTGTTATGGACCATGTTTTGGCAGGGAACGGGGATGATCACCCTGTTCGTAGTGATTCTTTACCGATGGAAAATATCGCCGGAAATGAACGGAGTGATGGACTCCATCTTACGCAGGATGGGTTGGTCCAAGGCTTAGCCCAAGATGGGTTAGTCCAAGGCTTAGCCCAGAATCTGGGCGCTGTGGTTCTTGGTGTCCACTTTGGTAATGACCTCCTCCACCTTCCCTTGCTCGTCGATCACAAAGGTGACACGGTCGGTCCCCATGTATTTGCGGCCGTACATGCTTTTCTCCACCCAGGTTGCATAGGCTTCGTGAACGCTGTGGTCTTGGTCGGCCAACAAATCAAAGGGTAGGTTGTATTTGGTTCGGAACTTGGTGTGCGATGCGGGGCTGTCGGCACTTACCCCCAGAATACTGTACCCGGCCTGAAGGAAACGGTCGTGGTGGTCCCTGAGATCGCAGGCTTCGGCGGTGCAGCCGGGGGTATCGTCCTTGGGGTAGAAGTACAGCACCAATTTGCGGCCTTTGAATTCCTTCAAGGTGCGGATTTGGCCGTTTTGGTCTTGGGCCTGGAAGGAAGGGGCTTGATCACCAATGGTAGGTCTGCTCATATTTAGAAGATTAACGGGTTAAGGTTTGGAAGTGTTGTCGGTGGGCTGTGCAAAGTCTTCGATTTCCAAGGGGAAGCGATGGACCCTGCTGTTGCCTACCTTGTCCGTAACAAGCAATTCCATACTTTGTTTTCCGAGGGGTATGCATTCGTCAAGGCGAATTTGAAGCAAATTGTTTTTGGCATCGTAGGCAGGGAGTATCCACGCATCGCCCGCACAGAAGCGATAATCCGCGATGCCGGCCATCCCATCCTGAATGCGGAAGTACAAGGATTGACCCCGCTGGCGACGAAGTTCTTTGGGCTTAAGCAGGCTACGGATCGTTGGGGGTACCGTATCGAGAACCAAATCCAGACGACCAAACATTTTGGCCTGCGCGTGATAGTGGTCACCTTCCCAACGTCCGGTTAAATGGGCGATTTGTCCACTGAGCCCCCTTGTTCGTAACAACACTTTGTTTCTGAGGCCGGGATGCAGGCGCCCTGGCTTGGCGGGAAGGCAGACTTCGAAGGCTTGATGAACAGGAATACGGGGATCGTGAAGCAAGTATTCGTGTTGGGATACTGCACCTCGACCTACGGGTAAGGCCTTGATCTGTAAAGAAATGCTGTCGTAAACCGTGCCAGGAGGGAGATTGACTTTGAATCCGCCTACGGTACGGCTTAGGCCTTGGTGGGGGGCATGGCTTCGTGGAAGATAGGGCTTGGTGGTGGATGGGCCCAAAGTATCAGGGGCGATGGTGAATCCGTAGCCGATACTGTTGTCGTTGAAATCATAACACCATGCCTGAACAGAGTCCATTTGGCCTTGACCGGAGGGAAACAGAAGCCCGTTCCGCATGGTATTTCCATACATAGTGAGCAAATTGCCGGGGCTTCGTTGGCAACGATGCTTTTGCGATCGGTCTTTGATGCGGGCTAAATAGTCCATGACCGAATTTCCATAGCGGGTCTGATCGAAATGGAAACGATCCGCGCGAAAGTCGTAGACCGTGTCCCGGTTCTGCAGGATTACGATTCGGTAAACACCGGTGGTTAATTCATTGGAGTCCTGCCGGTCCCTTGCCATCAATTCGAGGTAAGCCGGGTAACGCAGGAGGTGGGTAGGATGTTTGAGGGTGTCCACCGGGTACCCCTCGCTGGTCAGCAGGTAGGTGGCCTTGGTTGGATTGGGTTTTCGCAGGGGGTTCGACGCGGTTCTTTTGCGCTTTGAGGAACGTTTGCCTTTGCGTTTCTTTTTGGAGCGAATCTTGGCGGCGGGCTCTTGGTCCGGATACAAAACCGTACGTCCCAGAACCTCGTCGCTGTACCCAATTCCCGGTATTTGAACCAGCTGTATGGATTGCACAAACGGGGCCGCATGGTCAATTAAGCGAAGCCCAAAATGTTGTGGATTCAGGATGTCCTCGCTGAGGGTGTGTCGGACTTCAAAATGCAAATGCGGTCCACCAGAGCCTCCGGAATTCCCGCTGTATCCGATGATTTGCCCTTGTTTGACGGGGAGTTCATGGGGTTTCAAGGCCATGTCCAATTCGAATTGGATATACTGGTAATGGCGGGCCTTCATCCACTCGGCGATGGGGGAGGCGTAACGGTCCAAATGCGCATAAACCGTGGTGTAACCGCCGGGGTGGTCGAGGTACAGGGCCAAGCCGTAGCCTGTCGCCGATGTTTTGATGCGGGCCACATGCCCGTTGGCTACCGCAAGGATGGGCACACCGATTTCGCTACCGGTTCTATAATCCAATCCGCTATGCAAATGGTTGGTGCGCAACTCGCCAAAGACCCCGGAGCTCAAAGGACGCCCGGCGATTGGATGAATCCATGGCTGGGCCGCGGCAACCAACCCCCACAGGGACCCGACAAGGACCCCCAGATTGCGGAAC
>VHBD01000148.1 GCA_016872125.1 Sphingomonadales bacterium | reverse complement strand
ACCGTGACCCCCAATTGGGTGGACGCCTGGTTGCGGACCCATAACAAAGCAGCCTCAGCGTATGCAATGTTATCCCCAAACAAAAGTTGCTCTCCGGGATAGGCAACACTGACCAGCAACATATCTTGACGATTCAAAATCGCCTTGAACTCTTCGAGTGATTGGTTCGCGGCGACCACTAAATTGGAATCGTAAAGGACGGTGCCATGAAAAACAATCAAAACATCGACGACCGGATTTGGCGCTGGAGGATTGATCGCCTGGGGCGGCCGTTGTATCAAAACCTGAACAGGCAAGTTGTTGGCAACTACCCAACGGGTAGGCCGAAAAGTACGTACCGGCCTCACCATGCCGCTCAGGCTTTTGGAAGCAGAACCGCTGAGCGCCCCGGTTCCAAAGTTCAATGCCCAAGCCGTGGAACTACTCGATTGGGACGAAGTCCAATACCAACCGCTTCCAAAGCCGCCTCGTCCCTGAAGATGCAATCGATTGTATATCAGCTGCAATTCATCACGGCTTGGCAAATACCAGTCGGTGTAATCGTTGGCGACCAGCCCGGAACAAACCGAGGCCGCAATGGGTCTGGTAGCACAAGAAAGAACGATGGAATCGGTATTGGCCGAACCGCTCCCCAAAGTTGAAGAAGTACCCGGAATCAACGTGCCTGAGCAACCCCAGGGATAAAGACCAACATCCGCAGCAGCGCATACAATTCCGCTTTCTCCACTGCTGTCAAGGTCCAAAATAATTCCCCCGGCATAGGCCGAACCAATGCTGTAGGCTCTGAAGGCCTTTTCGTTGCTGTAGGTAACACCCAACGAAGTACGGGCATAAGCGCGGACATACCGAACCGCGGTATCCCAAGTCGAGTTCCCAAAGACAAGGGCAAAATCATAGCCCCCGGAACCTGCCGTAGCGGTGGACTGTGCAATGGTTGGCGAAGGTGCCAATCCCCAACACAAGCCACGTTCGTAAACGCCAGCGCCTGGCGAAAGAAAGCGAACCCGCGCAACCCCGCTACGGATACCGGATATCACCGTATCCAAGACCAGATTTGGAGTCGTCACCGTGGGCGTGTACGATCCGTTCACATCACCCACACACAACATTCGGAGATTCATTGAAATCGCAGATCCTTGAGCAGTAAGCGTGGGGCGATCACCAACCCAAACGCCCGCGTTGAAACTTGTTATCAGGCCTGTTATACGTCGATTCACCAGGAGAGCATCGGCGCTGTTAATGGCTTGGTTTAAATTAACATCAGCTGCTGTTTGGCGCAACGGAGACAGCGTCAGCAACGACGTAAAATGCCGATTGATTTGCAAAGCATCGGTAGCATTGACCCCGCCCCAATTCCACCCCGGTAAGGCATCCAGCATATAGGTTCCGTTTGCAAAACCCCTTAGGCTATAAGCCCCACTGGAATCGGTCGTGTCCGCAGCCACGATATTCCCCAGCAGGCTCTTGAGCACGACAGGAACCCCCGCCAAAGGGGTCGCTGCGGGATTATCGTAACGCAATTCCCCGAATACGTGGTTTTGGAGGGGATTCTGCCCTTTCAAATCCGATATGGCCCATACGGCCATTAGGAGAAGCAACCCTAGCATTCGGCAACAATCCTTGATTAGGTAAGGATAAGAACCCCCAGACAATATTCGATTATCCTTAAATTTCATGATTATCATAGGCTACATGAAGCTTGGACCTTGTCCCAATGCAGAGGTTTAAGTATGAGCAATATAGATACTTATCCACGAAATAATTTAAATTTGCACTTATGAAATGGTTGACCTTGGTGTGCCCTAAGGGTGGTTTATTCCTAACTGTATTTTTATTGATTTTCTACTCAGGATACATTCGGGTTTCGGGCCAAAATACGGTGAGTGGGCGCTTATTCTATAACAATCAGGCCTCCAAATCCTTGGCCGGAGTACCTGTTCAGCTCAAAAATTTGACAGGCGCGATCTTGGCCTCGGATACGACCGACTCCATTGGATTTTATGCATTGGGCGGTGTTGCCAACGGCACCTACCGTCTGGATGCAGTCCTCAACGGGGGAACAGGCGGTGGCGCCAATGCGACCGATGCCTTGTTGGCCTCCAGGCATTTTGGGCAATTGATCTCCCTTTCTCCATGGGCCCTTGTTGCCGCGGATGTGGATGGGAACGGACAAGTCAACAATACCGATGCTTTGCTCATTGCGCGAAGGGGAGCTGATTTGCCAGGCGCTTTTGCTGCAGGGACCTACTGCAGGCCGATCATCCAATGGAACGCGGGAGGCTCACCGCAGACCGTGAACTTGCAAGCGTTGGCGGTTGGCGATGTCAACGGCAGTTTTGAACCTGTGCCCTCTGCCCCTGCCTTGGTGATGGATACGGCCTTCGGCAACGGGCCCCTTGGTTCCGCGGTGGTACGCTTTACCGATCCCGGTTTTGGGGTTCTCGAAAGAGGAATTTGTTGGGGCAATGACCCTGATCCGGTAATCAACGGGAACCGCTCTATAGCGGGCTCCGGTGGATTTGGATTTACCCATCATTTTATGGGCGTTGACCCATCTATAACGCAATATGTTAGGGCCTATGCCATCACATCCCAAGGCGTTTATTACAGCAATCAACGAAGTTTTGTTTCGTGGCCCGGGCTTCGCTGCCCCGGACAACCTACGATGACCGATCAAGATGGCTTCATTTATTATACCGTTCTTATCGGAAACCAATGTTGGATGCAAAGTAATTTGCGAACAACACGGTACCGCAACGGTAATGTTATTACTACCGGCTTACCCGATATTACCTGGCAAAGCACCACCAGCGGTGCCTATGCGGTCTATAACATAAGTCCGTATACCAACCCCACTCAAAACGATTCGGCTTGGGGCAAGTTGTACAACCATTATGCGGTCTTGGATATCCGTGGTATTTGTCCTACAGGTTGGCGGATTCCTTCGGAATCGGATTGGAATGTTTTGATGAAAACATTGGACCCACAGGCAGATACCACCCCTACCGCCACTGTTCGCAACCAGAGTCTTGTTGCAGGGGCTACCCTCAAATCCAACCGTAACCAACCCCTGCCCGGGGGCTGGAGCAGTCCCAACACCGGAGCAACCAACCTTTCGGGATTCTCGGGCCTTCCTTCGGGATACAGATCCGACGGAGGAACCTACAACAGCGCAGGTTTGTTTGCCCAATGGTGGAGCAGTGCCAGAATACCGGCTTCTGGATCTCTACCCCCAAAAGCCTGGTATCGGGGCGTAGACTATAACAATACTCGTGTGGTTCAGGGTAACCCTTTTGTAACCAACGGAATGGCCGTTCGTTGCATTCGGAATTAAGCATTAAACCATGAGGAAAAGGAAAGGTCTAAATAGTCTCATGGTTCGCTCGTTGCTATTTTTTCTTACCGTTCTGTTGCCTCTCAAAAACCAGGCCCAAAGCCTTTATTTTCCCCCTACAACTTCCACGGTCTGGGATTCCCTGCCACCCTCGTCTTTGGGCTGGTGTAATGCAAGAATTGACAGCCTCTACGCGCTATTGGACAGCAACGATACCAAGGCCTTTGTTTTACTTAAGGACGGGAAAATCGTCCTTGAAAAGTACTTTGCGGGACATGGTCGCAACAGCCTTTGGCGTTGGGCTTCGGCAGGCAAAACGGTAATGGCCACCCTGGTTGGCATTGCCCAGCAAGAAAATTTACTCAACATCACCGATTCCACCTCGACCTACTTGGGGCCCGGATGGAGCAGCCTTACCCCTGCCCAGGAAGGTCAAATCAAAATTCATCACCAATTGACCATGACCAGCGGCCTGAACGATGGAGTGGCGGATCTTTATTGTACCGACGATACCTGCCTCACGTATTTGGCTAGCCCCGGGACGCGCTGGGCCTACCACAACGCGCCGTATACGTTGTTGGATCCGGTATTGGAAAACGCCACGGGGCGAACCCTTAACCAATACCT
>VHBD01000147.1 GCA_016872125.1 Sphingomonadales bacterium | reverse complement strand
CAACGGCGCAATACCGTCCAAAACTTCGTGGCCCTGCATTATCAAACGGCCGGACAAATCCACAATGCTGTAACGCACGTTGCCAACACGGTAGGCAGCCCTGACCAAAACATTCAGGCGGTCTGAAACCGGATTGGGAAACGCCCTTAATTCCAAAGTGTTTTGTTCGAGAGAACGTACCGAAGAGGAAGGAATGCTGGTTATAGCCGAAACGGCAGGAACCCTGTCTGGCCCGAAGCCGTTGGGATTCCAGGTGCTGCTGTAAACCGGGCTGATGTACTGCTGGTAAATATTGCTAGTCAAGGTATAGTCCACATTCGGATCCACGTTCGTGAAAACGGTGGTTTGGGTTCCAGAATAATATGCAGAGAACAAATACACCGTGGAGTCACGCAAGACCACCCCCGGGGTATTGTTGATGATGTCGGTAATTAGGACCGAGCGCTGTGAATTGCTGCCCAAGGTATCGCCGTAGGTGTAGATACCGTCACCAAGGTCCACAATTTCACCAGCATCAATCAGGCCGTCTGAATTCAAATCCTGCCATTCGCTCACCTTACCGAGGATGGATTCTCCGAAGAGATTGGACCCGGGATTGGTCACAAAGGAGAAACGAATGGAATCCACCTTGAGGCGCGATCCCTTGTTGGCATAATACCAAATCCCGAAATCGTAGGGGCCTGAAGTGGCATCCGATGGTCGGACACCGCCCGAATACACCATGTTGCCAAGGGAGTCCAACCGAACTTTGGAGATGATGTTCGAATTAATCACAAATCCTTGATTGACAATATTATCCGCAGGAAATTGGTCTGTCGTTCCGGAGGGCATGGAAATCGTGTACGCAATGTTATATTTACCTGTGCCGTAAGCCGAAGGGTCAAAATCCGTAGTGCGCAGAGTGTCCGTCGAATCGCTGGGTAAGGCCACAATGGAAGCATTTTGATTGTAAACCGTGTTGGTTAATCCTGCAGGATTGGTGAAATCAATTTTCACGTTGAGCCCAACATTACTTTGCGCGTTTTGGCCATAATTTTTGATTGCTGCCCCAAGCTTGAAAATATATTCGCCCGTATTCAAGGCCTGGCTGCTGGGGATGCTGAACTCGGTTGGGCGAATCACCGAGCCGTTACCAATCCCTACGTCGTTCAAGAAAAATCCTGTCTTATCCCCCATGAACACCACGACAGAGTCCCCATCGTTCATCCTTTGGCGAATGAGCGCACCGTCCGAGTTGGAAACCAACATGACCGGGATACGAACATTGGCCCCCGCACCTCCAGCGCCCATGTTCAGAACGCCTGCACTGTGGTTGATGATGATGCATCCAACGGCGCCTGCCCTTTGGGCAGCCAAGGCCTTGACCCCAAACTCACAAGAGCCTCGGTAAAGGACGCAGATTTTACCTGCCACCGCCGACGCATTGATCAGCGTGGTGTCGCAAGCCAAGGAATCTCCGCCAGCATTGGACGAAAAACCACGCACCAACGGGGCCTGCACCTGGATCGTATCGTAGCTGTAGCCCCAACCTTGGGCAGCGTCTCCGGGACCGTAAGTGTAAGGGCCAGCAATCGACGATGGCTGCGATACAAAAAGGATGACCTGGCCCATGGCCACCGAAGACATGGCCGAAATGGAGCAAACAAGTAGAGCTGTAACCAGCAGGCGATGGAAAGACTTGGAAAAGTTCATAATGTGACAGATTAAATTTTAATTACACGAATTTAGTTTAAGAATTAGTGAATGTGTCTGTTTTAGCGACGCTTGTTAACCAAGGTAATTCCCCCAACGATGGCAAGCAAGCCGGTCAGGTGATAAACATTCAAGGTTTCCCCATCCCAATAAGCCCAAAGCAAGGCGACCACCGGCATCATGTAGGTGGTTGTGGAGGCAAAGAGGGGACCTGCCAGCTGAATCAAGTAATTGAAAGCCACCAAACTGAACGCCGAATTCACCAGGGAGAGAAAAAAAAGCAGGTACAGGGCATTCCATGCGCCCTCTTGTTGCATCGGCGTGACCAGATCACCCCACCACCACAGGGTCAACAGCGCGGGAATGGAGGCGATGACCAAAGGGAGGGAGGCTGTGAGCCAAGGGGTTATCCCCTTGAGCCGATGTCCCACCGTGTTCACCGAAATGCCGTAAAAAAAAGTCGCCAAAACAAGCAGCAGTGCGAGGTTGGGATTGGAGGCGCTTTGAATTCGATGCTGGGAGAGAATGAGCAGGACCGCCCCCACGAGCCCTAAGAACAAACCCAACATCTGGCTTTTCTGGGTACTTTTTCCAAAAAAAGCCCAGCCCACCACCAGAGTGAACATCGGTGTGAGGGCATTGAGTACACCTGCGGCTCCGCTGTCAATCCCTGTTTGTGCAGTAGCAAAAAGCAGGGCTGGAATACCGTTTCCTACCAAACCAACCACCGTAAACCATGGCAACAATCGCCAATGCTCGCGCTTCATGTGCCAGAGCCAAAGGGGGATCATGGCCAAACCGGCCATGCCGATGCGCAGGGTGGCCAATTCCAAAGGAGGGAAAACCGGCAGAATTCGCTTCATCAAAATGAACGAAGACCCCCAAAGCAGGGACAAGATGCCCAAGATCAAAAATGCCAATGGCCCGGCGGCTACCTCGGAATCGTTGGGGTGTGGGGTTTTCGGTAAGCTCATGTGGCCACAAAAGTCGCTACAGACCCGCCTCGCATGGTGAACGCCTAGTAAGTTTGTCCTTTAAATTTTTGCTAAACCTATGCGCGTTCGCTTTGCTCCCAGTCCCACCGGTCCTCTCCATCCCGGAGGGGTTCGAACCGCTTTGTTCAATTATCTCCTGGTCCGCAAAATGGGCGGGCAGATGGTGTTACGGATCGAAGACACCGACCAAACCCGTTTTGTGCCCGGTGCCGAAGAATTTATTATCGAATCGTTGAGCTGGTGCGGGATTGAATTTGACGAAGGTGTACACAAGGGTGGTCCCTACGGTCCATACCGTCAAAGCGAACGCAAGGCCATGTACCGTCAGTACGCCATGCAATTGGTGGAATCGGGTCATGCCTACTACGCTTTTGATACCGAAGAAGAGTTGGAGACGATGCGGGAGCAATTCAAGGCTTCCGGGGTTGCCTCACCGCAATACAACGCCATCAGCAGGGTGCGCATGAAAAATTCGTTGAGCCTGCCCTCGGATGAGGTGGTCCGTCGTCTGGAGGCTGGCGAACCGTACGTCATTCGTTTCAAAATGCCCCGGGGTCGCGAGGTCCGGGTGCAGGATCGCATTCGCGGTTTGGTGGTGGTGCAAACCGCGCAATTGGATGACAAGGTTTTGTTCAAAAGCGACGGCATGCCAACCTACCATTTGGCGAACGTGGTGGATGATCGTTTGATGCAAATAACCCATGTTATACGGGGCGAAGAGTGGTTGCCCAGCACCCCGTTGCATGTTTTATTGTACGAGGCCTTTGGTTGGTTGGATACGATGCCGGAATTTGCCCATCTTCCGTTGTTATTGAAGCCTGACGGTGACGGTAAATTATCCAAGAGGGACGGCGATCGTTTGGGCTTGCCATTTTATGCCACCGAGTGGACCAATCCCGAAACGGGGGAGAAAACCCCCGGTTACCGAGAGGCTGGCTATTTCCCGGAGGCTTATGTTAATTTTTTGGCACTTTTGGGCTGGAATCCTGGGGATAACCGAGAAATTTTTGGGATGGACGAATTGGTTCAAGCTTTTGGTTTGGAAAGGGTTAATAAGCATGGGGCTCGTTACGATTTTACCAAGTTGCAGTGGTTCAACCAACAATACCTGCGCAGCCAATCGGTTGATTCGTTGGTGGAGCCTTGCCGAAAATTGTTGGTCCAGCAAGGCTGGGAATTGGAAGATGCAACCCTTCGCGCTTTGATTCCTTTGGTCATGGAGCGGATGGTCTTGGTATCGGATTTTGTATCGGAGGTGAGGGCCTTTTTTGAGGACCCTGAATCCTACGATGAAGGCATTGTG
>VHBD01000146.1 GCA_016872125.1 Sphingomonadales bacterium | reverse complement strand
AACCCAAGGTCCGAGATTTCAAAGAGGCTTTGGTTTTTGGATTGCTTGGACTGCTCCATCATCTCGAGCTTCCAAACGTGCTGGGTTGCAGCACCGGCGCTTCCGCCAATCATCGATCCGGAATTCTTTGTGGTTGAGATTTTTGAAGCCTGTATTTTCATTTGACTCTCCTTGATAACCTCCATGACCAACTCTGCTCGTCCCCACGAAATTAAACGTGCTCAACCCCACGAAAACAAACGGCCTCTATGGGTAGTTACCGGGGGAACCGGATTGGTTGGTGAAAATTTGCTTCATTTGTTATGCACCGAGTACTATAGTGATGCAGATCACAGAGACCCGAGCCGAACAGCCCAAGAGCCCCTGATCCGGGCATCGTTCCGGAATGCTCAACGTATTGGGAATCAAAGGGTATTAAGCAAAGCGTTCCAAAATTCCATTGATTGGATGCCTTGCGATTTGATGCAATGGGGGGATGCGGATAGGCTTGTGGAAGGGGCTGAGGTGGTTTTCCATTGTGCAGCACTGATTTCCTACGACCCCAAAGACCAAGCCCAATTGATGCACCAAAATGCTCAATCCACCGCGCGCCTTGTGGATGCCTGCCTAGCCGGCGGGGTTCGCCGTTTGGTTCATGTCAGCTCGATTGCCGCGCTTGGACCCCCGCGCGATAACGAACCTGTTCATGAAGACACCCCTTGGAACGAAAAGGAAGCTTCCTCGTATTATGGTCAGTCGAAATTTGCCGCAGAACTAGAGGTTTGGAGAGGACAAGAAGAAGGACTGGAAGTTATCGTGGTCAATCCCTCGGTCATTCTGGGGACCGGAGCCTTTGAAACAGGCAGCAACCAAATGTTCAGCAAAGTTCAAAGCGGTCTGAAGTTCTACAGCAACGGTTCATTGGGGGTGGTGGATGTACGTGATGTCGCTAAGGCTTGTCTCATGTTGCATCAAGGAAACTGCATAGGGCAGCGCTTCTTGCTGAATGGTGCTAACCTGACCTTCAAAGAATTGTTTGATGAAATGGCATCTTGCCTGGGTTGCCGGCCTCCTGCTTATTGCCCTCCGTATTGGCTTGCTCGATTTACGGCCCTCTTGCTTCAACGGTGGTCCAACCTGCGAGGCACGCGAAATTTTATAAGCGCCGAGACCGTCAAAGCTGCTTATACCCGCAAACACTACGATGGAAGTCGTATTCTTCGAGCCTTATCCTCATTCCAGTACAGACCTTGGACCCAAACCGTGGCGGATGGGGTGGCCCATCTCCTTTATTCTCCTGAACCCAGGCCTACATATCGGCCCAAACCGTAGAAGACCGCAATCCATACCAGGCCTTTGATCAGAAAAAACAAAAAGCCGGCCCAGCCCAATTTGCGCAACCACACCAAGGCCTTGCCTCGGGAATTGTTTGGATGGCTGGCATGGTTTGAGCCATTTCCCGAATCCCTTTCGCGTTCTTGTTGCAGGGTAGATTTCATGAAATCGTTTTGATTATTCCCTTCCGGACCATCCGTTCAAATAGGACGAGGATCGCCCGGCAGGAAACCACGCAAAAATAGACCCCACCACCGTGACCCCTGCCAAAATTCCCAATAAATCCAATCCACGTAAATCCACCGGATAGGCAAGTACTTGAAGAGTGGCCGATGCCGGAAAAGTGACCAAAGACCATTCTTTCTGGACCAGGCACAAGCCAGCTCCCAAAAGGAGCCCCGTCATCGCACCTGCCGTAACAATTCCCATACCTGCTCCCCAAAAAATTTTGCGAAGCAATTCAGGCCTCGCTCCCAAGACACCCAAGACTTCGATATCGTTCCGCTTTTGCAAAACCAACATGCTCAAAGAGCCAATCAAATTCATAGCTGCTAAAATGACGATGAACATTAGAAACGCGAAAGTCCACCATTTCTCCGAAGCAAAAACTTTGAGGAGCACGGATTCCTGCTCCAAACGATCTTTGACCAAGACCCGCTTGGATGGTTCTGCACCCTCTGACAGGTCGATTAAATTCCGACGGACTTCTTGGGGCGATGCATTTCTTTCGCAGATTATTTCCAGCGAACCAGCCTTGGATAGCTCCAGGCCCATCATGGACCGCATGCTATCCAAATCCATCACCAACAGTTGCCGGTTTACCTCGGGTTGCAGATCAAATACACCCTCCACGGAAAGTGGTCTGGAAACAAATCCTTGCTCCGGAAAAAGAGAATTCAAGGCGATCCCATAGCGCGGTAAGAAAACTTGAATCGGCGCAGCCGCCGGCCCCAATTCCAAAGCCAATTGATCGGCCAAGCCAACCCCCACCAAGGTCCAAGGCTTTCCTTTAAGGTGGCCTAACCAATCCTTGGGAGCGGATTCGGGCCACAAGAGCGATGCCTGTACGTTGATCACCTTCCCGTATTCAGCATCAACCCCCTTGGTCCAAATTAAGGCCTCCTTGCCTTGATAGCGCAAGAGGGCATTGGATTGCAGGGTAGCGGATACGGCTTTGACCCCTTGTACCTTGCGGATGCGGGGAATCCAATACTCTGCGTCGAGGTACATCCCCTCCTTGGGTTGGACTTTGAATTCGGGATTGAATTTGTTAAACATACCCAAGGTCATCTCTTCCAATCCGTTGTACACGGACAAAACCACCACCATGGCTGCCGTTCCCAAAGCGAGGCCCACCAAGGATATCATGGCGATCCATTGGCTGTAATGCAGTCCCTTGTTTCCGCGAATTCCAGGCCACAGGTACCTTGTCGCCATCAGGCCCACCAAACCCATAACCTTGACTCTCATGGCTTCACCGCCCGGACGATGAGTTCCGAACCCTGCCAATGCCCAAAAAGCACGTCTAAAAAATTCAATAACAAAATCAGCGGATAAGTTAACAAATAATACAAGGGCAAAACCCAGATCCAATCCCGGGACTGCTTCAACAAATACTTGGGGATGCGAACACCTAATCGGGTGGACATGCGGCCGCTGTAACCGTAGGCATAATGGGCTTTGATCTTGACGAAGCCCATTTCTTTCAATAATTTCTTGAGGCCCAATGCGTTGTAACGATGCAACGCCTCCTGATTACCAAGTAATTTGTTGGTAAAATTCGGCTGCACATGCAGTGCTTTGTCGGATTGTACGGCTAACAACAGATTTCCCTCGGAACGTAACGATTCGTAAAAATTTCGAAGAATCTTTTGATCATCCGGCATGTACTCGAGAACATTGACAGACAAAACCAAATCAAAGCAATTGGCCTGCCGAAATTCATTGAGATCCGCCTTCTTGAAATAAACCCTGTATTTCTTCCGCTCTACAAAGTAGCGGTTGCACTCACTCACTTCGACTTCATCGCGATCAAGGGCACAAATATTCCAGGAAGGAAAGCGACTGCTCATGAAATGTTCGTATTGCCCCATGCCCGATCCCGCATCCAGAACATGGAGGTTACGACGACCTTGGGCGATCGCTATACGCCAAAGCTCCTTGCGAATATGCCAGAAACTGACGACCAAAGCCTCCAACGAGGTATAGAACAAGGCACGAAGACCTGGTCGATTGTGCAGGAAATTACGCAGCGCCTGCCTGAATTCCCTTTGTTCCATAATGCTGCTTGAGGCAATCCTATTTTGACGAAGGGGTATGCTCCTTCAACAACTTTTCAATATGCTCCGCATAATCCAGCGAATCATCCAGATAAAACTCCAAATCCGGTACGACCCTCAATTGGTTGCGTATTCGATGGCCCAGCTCACCGCGTATGGCCGATTTGGCTTGACGAAGCTTATGAACCACCGTTTCTTTGGATTCTGCTTGGTTCGGACCATAGACCGAGAGGTATACCCTGGCCAAAGAAAGGTCCGCGGTAACCCTAACCATGGTAACGGTAACCAAGCTTGAGGCGATCAATTCGCGAAACTTATCACGAAAAACCGAGGCCAACTCGGATTGCAGGAGGCTTGAAACCTTCAACTGCCGCTTACCCTGCTCCATGGGGGTAAATTTAGGGCAA
>VHBD01000145.1 GCA_016872125.1 Sphingomonadales bacterium | reverse complement strand
GAAATACCGCAAATGGATTCGCATTCAGGCTGATAACCAAAGGCTCATGGGGGAATATCGCTTACTCAACAGCAAAGGCGAAAACATCCCCCTTTAGCGAGAACATCACCCCTTGTGGTGATTACACCAAGGACCTCCTCCACCCTCTCCCGAAACTCCGGGAGCTCACCCGCAGAACCGGAGGCATTTGGTGGCGCTTGAATTCGCTGCGTTTCATCATGTCCATAACACGACGAACTAGATCAGGGTCGTGACCATTCAGGATCAAACCCTCTTCATCCAAGCTACCCTCTATGCGATCCATCAAGATTGCATCCAACAAAGGGTAAGGCGGTAAAGAGTCAGAATCCAATTGCCCGGGTCTGAGCTCAGCACTGGGGGCGGACTCAAGGATACTCGAAGGAATCCATTCCTTGTGGGCATTCCAGCAATTTGCCAACGCATAAACCTGTGTTTTATACAAATCCCCAATTACAGACAGCCCCCCTCCCATATCTCCGTACAAGGTACTGTATCCCACAGCGGCCTCACTTTTGTTGCTAGAATTCAACCACATCGCACCGTATTGGTTGGAATAAGCCATAAGGAACAATGCCCTCAGCCTAGGCTGAATATTTTCTTCCGTCAACCCAGTAGGCTGCGTTTCCCATTTCGTCTGGAGGGTTCCCATGACCGCACTAAAGCTATCTTCAATGGACAAAATTTGATAAGCAACCTCGTGAATACGACATAAGGCAACACTATCAGCCACCGAGCGTTCCGATGAATAGCCCGAAGGCATCAACAATGCCGTAACATTTTCAGAACCAAGAGCCATCACCGCCAGACATAGCACCACTGCCGAATCCACCCCACCCGAGAGACCGATCACTACCTTTTTTCCACTAGTCATGGCCAGATAATCCCGTATGCCCAGGCACAAGGCCTTAGTGATTTCATTCGAATCAAAATGATCACCTAAGATGATGGCGTTGGAACCATGAGGTGGATTTAACAAATCCCTGTTCATCCTTGAATCATTGCGTAAACTGTCCCAAATAAAATTTTCAAGATGCTGATTGGAATCGGTATCCCACAGGGCAACTCCCTGCTCAAATTTGGGACAAAGCTCTTGGACAGCCTTATTGGGATAGGCAACAGATGTTCCCCCATCAAAGATGAGGTCAGCACGAGCGCCAACCTGATTTACGTAAACCACCGGAATACCGCATCGGTTAGCCGTGGATTGCAATACATGAGCCCTACGTGGTATGCCTTGAATGGAATAAGGCGATGCGGCCATATTCAATATAAAATCAACAGATGAATCTGCGGCGCCTAATGCCAATTGGACAGGATCTGTAGGGTATTTAACGTCAGCATCCCTCGCCCACAAATCCTCGCAAATACTCAGCAAGAATTTCTTTCCATCGTGCTCCAATACACTGCATTGATCCCCCGACTGAAAATAACGTGATTCATCAAAAACGTCGTAATTGGGCAATAACACTTTACGCCCAACCACCGACCATCCTTGATCGGATACCCAATACGCTGCATTATAGACCTTCCCATCTTCCCACGATGGCGCACCCATCAAAGCGGGGATTTTTAAGCGATTCGCCATCTCATCCAAAGCTATGCGGCACGTTTCTCGCAATGTCTCATCCCGTAACAAATCCATAGGTGGGTATCCAATCAGACTTAACTCCGGGAAAACCGCCAAGGTTGCCCCATATTCGGCCGCAGCGTTAGCCGCCTCCAGCATAGAATCCGCATTGAACTGCACCTCCCCTATCCTGGGCGCAAATTGAACCAAACCTAAACGCATCTCAGAGGGTTAGGTACGCTGAAATCTGTATGGAATGCAACCTTCCTTTGAAATAATCACCACGAAACACTTGGGTCAAAGGATAATCGTATCGAAACCCGGTACTCAACCGCATAGGCGATGCCAAGGGAAATTCCCAACCCAGACCAATACCCAGCCATGCAGAAAACAAAGCCACTCGATCATCCTGATCTACCGGTGACCCTGGGACGTTGGTTACGCGATAGGTTTCATTTGAAGGATCAAAAAAATCACCTGTCTCATATCCAATAAGTTCTTGACCTTCAAAGCAAGCCCTTACCCTTGTATTCCACATGGTTGTTAATCCAAATAGCGCAAAGGGCGCCGATTGGGTTGAACTCTGAGCGCCACCCAATCGCAACATCAACGGAATTTCCAAGCCTTGGATCCTGTATTGGTAAGAAAAATCCCGCAATACGGTATCCATTCCCGGAATTTTGTAACGGAAAGAATCCACCCTCACGTTGAAAACATTTCCTCGCAACAACACACCTGTCAAGAAAGCGTAGCGGGGGGCGAAGGAATGTGCCGCATTCATCCCGATGGACCAACCCAATCCCGCATGCCCAGGCTGAATTTGACGATTATCCGAAGCAATCCAACTTGGTTGCAGAGAAGCTTGAAGTCCCATTTTCAACGATGACCAACCAAGGTCCGACTTGGTCTGCGCAGCGAGCCTATCAGGCCCTCTTGCAACACCAAGGAAGAACACAGCGACAAGGCAGTGCGCCAATGACGCATGATTGTACCAGCGCACGAAAGAAAGGCCCTGCAAGAATATGTAGATTAGAAACTTCATTAATTTTGGAATTAAGATGAAACATGACGCAGAACTGCCGAAAACCAATCTTGGGAACAAAATTAAGAACTTTAACCTTCTAATCGCCGCCGCCATCCTCTTGGCTGGCCTAGCCTGGGTCTGGACCCAAGGCCTTCCCTGGTTAGGCAAGAACCATAGCCACCTGCTCCCTCTTAGTGAGCCTTTGGAGACTCCTTGGAGAGCATTTTACGCCGAGCAGCATATCGGTGCGGAAGAATCATTTGAGGATTGGGTGCGACGTACTCGGCAAACCCATCCAGGCGATTGGGGCTTTTGGTTAACACACCTTCAAGGTCTGAGCCCGGATGTGGCTTACCCTTTGCTGAAAAGCCTGCATGTGGACAGTCTCTTAATGGATATATCGAAACTTTGGGACTCGGATCTTACTGAAATCAAAAGCGCAAAAACTACCCTTTTTGAAGTCCTTTCGCGGTACCGTTCTCTTCAGAAATACACCGATAGCACTTTACAGAGTCTACACAAACAACCAAACTCCGACAGAATCCTTTCGAACAAATCCAAAGCCACGAAACCCCTTGCAATCATTGGAATGGTCGGACTATTTCAGTATCAAACGGCATTAACCGACACCTCCCTTTGGATAGGCCTTGATATGTTTATGAATGAAGAATACCGGTATTATCCCAGTGTTGAGCAACTTTATGAATACCAAAGAAGACGTACCGCGCCTCGATACATGCCCGTAGCGGTGGCCCGTACCCTTGCCGAGGATTGGGTCAGTGGAAACCTGAAGATTACCTCCAAAAGCGATATTACCTTACTTGATCAAATCATACGAGAGGGCCAAACCCTGGCTTGTATGCGGTGGTTACTTCCTGAAGTTCATGACACTTTGCTGTTGGGTTACAGTGCTGCGCAATGGAAGTGGATCAAGAACAATCAAGGTCAAGTTTGGCGAGATTTAGTGAGCAAAGATTTGTTGTTTACAGGAGATCCCGCCATCCTCTCACGCTACCTAAATGATGGCCCATTCAGCTCGGGCTATCCGCAACAAAGCCCTCCAGCCTTAGGGTTGTTCATTGGCGATGCAGTTGTTCAAAATTGGATTCAAGGCCATCGTGAAACAGAAGCTCGCCCAGCTTGGACCTTGCTTTTGAAAAACCGAAATCTTACGGCTAACCAAATTTTGAAAAAATCCGGATACAAAGGGCGATGAAAAAGATCTATCGATTCACTTCCACGAATCGCTCAATATCCTCGCGCTTCCCGAGAAGTACCATAAAATCAGAGGCATAAAGTATGGTATCAGCCCCTGGGACCCCCAAAATATGGTACTCCACTTTGTGAGAGCCGTCCTCCTCAGCGATTTCGTAAGCTCGCCTCAAGGTAATCAAATTCAGTTTGTACTTG
>VHBD01000144.1 GCA_016872125.1 Sphingomonadales bacterium | reverse complement strand
TTGTTGACCTTGATCGGCGTGTTCTTCTTTTGGGGCTTTGTCGCAGCCTCGAACGATATCCTGATTCCGGTTTTCAAACAGGCTTTGAACCTTGAGCAGGCCCAAAGTCAAATGATTTCGTTTGCCTTTTATGTGGCATACACGTTGGGTTCTTTGATCTATTTGTGGGCTTCCTCGCTGTGGTCAGGTCCTCATCACAAAGACCTCATAAGTCGTTGGGGCTATTCCAAGGCTTTGGCCTACGGACTTTTGGTATCTGCCTTGGGAACCTTGTTGTTTATTCCTGCCGCGGATCAAGCCTCTTTCCCTTTGTTGTTGGCAGGTCTCATGGTGGTGGGCCTCGGTTTCAGCTTGCAACAGACCGTGGCCAATCCCTTGGTTTTGATGATGGGTCCAGCCTCAGGAGGACCTCAGCGCCTCAGCATGGCCGGAGGTATCAATAATCTTGGCACAACCTTGGGTCCCCTTTTGGTGAGTTACGCCATTTTTGGTCCTATGGGAGCCGAGTCTGCCTCGGCTGGCAGTTCTGCTACTTTGGACTTGTCCGCGGTCAAAACTCCTTATTTGGTGTTGGGGGCTTTGTTTACGGTAGCGGCCTTGGTTTTTTATTTCAAAGACTTGGGTAGGCCTGGTCAGTCCAATACGGAGGGGGATCAAGAGGAGAGCGAGCGGCCTGTGTTCTCATTGCCTCAAGTTTGGGGTGGGATGATCGCGATATTTTTGTATGTGGGGGTAGAGGTGTCTACTGCTTCGAATTTACCGGAGTATTTGCGAGCTGAATTGAAGATGCCTATTGAGTCTCTGGCACCGTATGTAGCGTTGTTTTGGGCAAGCCTGATGATCGGAAGGTGGACGGGAACGGCCGCCATGGTCAAGCAGGGATTTGGGGGACTGAGTGTGCAATTTTCTCAGTGGATCATGCGTTTGATTCTGCCTTCGGCGGCCTTTGGAGTTTTCATGTTGGTGACGTATTTGGGGGGGCATAGTCCATGGGAATATGTGACGTACAGCCCGGCCTTGGCGATTTTGATTTTAGCGGATGCATGGAGTGGTGGGAAGGCGGATCGGCAGTTGGCCCTGTATTCGGTAATGGGGATAGTCTCTTTGTTGTACGGTATGTTAGCCCCTCCTTCTACGGGTGTTTACGCCTTGATTGCTGTGGGTTTGTTCTGTAGCACCCTATGGCCATGCATTTTTGCCTTGGCGGTGAAAGACATGGGCTCTGCCACTACCAAAGTTTCATCGGCCTTGATCATGATGATCATGGGCGGAGGATTCGTTTCGGTATTCCAAGGATATTTGGCGGGTATTCCTGCATTGGGTATTCGAGGATCCTTTGTGGTGGGAATTGTTTGCTTTGCGTATTTGGCCTATTACGCCTTGGTTTTGAGCCGTCGCGGTTCACGAGTTTCCTGAAAAATGGCCATGCATGCCTGCTTGCAATGGCTTAGGTGGATTGGGCCATTGATGCCCATGCTGTTGATGTCAGGGGTGACCCTGAGTCAAATGAATAATACGGATCAAGGTCAATCAGGGATGAACGAGGGCTTGGTTCCCTTGCCGGTGGAAGTCTTGCCTATGGTTGGTGAATTTCGCTGGGAGAAGAATCGAGAACGACGAGATGTCGAGGCGTATTCGTTGCTTAGCACTAAGGATTCCTCGGACCTTACCGCTTTGGGATTGTCTGCAAATTGGCAGTGGAGGGAGGCGTATGTCATGGAAATGGACGGTCGTGGTATTCGGATCCGAGCGGGAGGAAGTGCCGGAAGATTTTATGCCCACAGAACCTTGCAACAAATCTTGGATGCGGATTCTCTTCGCTTGGCAAGGGGGAGATGGCCTGCCTTGCAAGTCAGGGACTTTCCACGGTTTGCTTGGAGAGGAATGCACCTTGATGTGGTGCGGCACTTTTGGAATGTCGATCAAGTCCGCAGCTATTTGCAGTGGATGGCTCGTTACAAATTCAATGTTCTGCACTGGCATCTCACCGATGATCAGGGTTGGCGTTTGGAGGTTCCGAATTTACCCAGATTAACAGAGGTATCGGCTTGGCGTTCAGCGACATTGATGGGAAGGCCGGATGCCGTAGAAGACTCTTCAAGATACCGTAAAGAAATTCACGGAGGGCATTATCGCACACAAGAAATTCGGGATTTGGTGCGATACGCTGATTCCTTGCATATCCGCATTGTTCCGGAAATTGAAATGCCTGGTCATGCGAGGGCAGCGCTTGCCGCTTATCCGAATCTTTCATGCAGAGGAGATTCATTGCCGGTTCCGGGGCATTGGGGGGTCTTTGAGGATGTCTTTTGCGCGGGCAATGAAGAAACCTTCGCTTTTTTGGCCCAAGTCCTGGATCAAGTTTGTTCGTTGTTCCCTGATTCCATGATTCATTTGGGTGGAGATGAATGCCCCAAAGGTCGATGGGAACAATGTTCCGCCTGCAGGGAGCGGATGCGGTTGTTGAACACCGAAGATCCTCATGTATTGCAGTCTTGGTTCATGTCTCGCATGATCCGTTATTTGGGAAATAAAGGAAAATCGGTAATCGGTTGGGACGAGATTTTGGAAGGTGGATTGCCCGAAGGTGCTGCAGTGATGAGCTGGCGGGGCACCGAAGGCGGCAAGGCTGCATCCCGGGCAGGCCATCCGGTGGTGATGAGCCCGGGTCAGCCATGCTATTTCGATCATTATCAAGCGGATCCCGAGCTAGAGCCCATCGCCATCGGAGGCATGAATCGGCTGGAGGATGTCTATGCCTACGATCCTCTGCCTGCTGATTTGGAACCCGCGGCCGCCCGCTGGATCCTGGGTGCGCAAGGAAATGTTTGGTCGGAATACCTGTATTCCTGGGACAAGGTGGAGTACAGGGTCTTGCCGCGAATGTGCGCCCTGTCTGAGGTCTTATGGTCTCGACCAAGAAACGTGGCCGATGAGGATTCTAAGGTTCAATTTTCCAAACAATTTGCAGATTTCCAAAGGCGCATGAGGCCTCATTCCAAATGGATGTACGAAGATGGATTGCATTATGCCCCTTTTGGATGGCAACCTCTGTATGCGCCTTTACCGGTATCGGATCCTGAATTCCATTAAATTATAACATATTATGAAGCGCAGAGCATTTCTCAAAGCCCAAGGCTACGGATTACTTGCGGCCTTGGTGGGTTTATCTGGCTTGAAAAGGGTCGCCGCATCATCCAATCACCATACCATAAGCCCCTTGCCTGCCACTTCCAAGAGGGCAGAGCCTGGGGTTTCCATGAAGCCCGTGGTCCTATCGACCTGGGATTACGGACTGCGAACCAATACAGAAGCTTGGAAAATCCTACAGGCCCAAGGCCTGGCCTTGGATGCGGTGATTGCCGGAGCGGAGCTCTCGGAATTGGATGCCGATAATCAGTATGTGGGTTTGGGTGGTTTTCCGGATCGGGATGGACGGGTTACCTTGGACGCTTCGGTGATGGATCATCGTTACAACATGGGAATGGTGGCCGGTTTGGAGAATATGCCCAGAGCAGCGGCTTTGGCGAGGATGGTGATGGAGCGTACCCCGCATACCATGCTGGTCGGCGACGGTGCTCTTCAATACGCGATCGAGCAGGGTTTCGAAACCATGAATTTGTTGACCCCTGCTTCCGAGGCAGCTTGGCGCAAATGGCTGGAGACCTCCAATTATGTTCCAGGGGTGAATATTGAAAACAGCCCTATGCCCCCGGTGAATCCCGACAACCACGATACGATGGGACTTGTTGCCTTGGATTTTGAAGGAGGGTTGGCGGGGGTTTGCACCACCAGCGGAATGGCCTACAAAATGCACGGTCGGGTGGGGGATACTCCCATTATCGGTTCCGGATTGTATGTGGATCCGGAGGTCGGAGCCGTTACCGCCACAGGGCATGGCGAAGAGATTGTGCGGGCAGGGGGAAGCCTGCTGGTCATCGAGGGGATGCGCCAGGGCTTATCCCCTGAAGAAGCCTGCCGCAAGGTGGCTCAGCGCGTCTTGATGCAATTGAAATACCGAGGCAAAGACCCTTCCA
>VHBD01000143.1 GCA_016872125.1 Sphingomonadales bacterium | reverse complement strand
GTCATCCGGGTCAAGAGGCTCGAGCTGGCAATGGATTCCGGGGAGCGGGGTGTAGGCCCTTTCCCATACCGGGTACAAAGTGCGCAATGCAAAATGCCCAGCTGTTTCGGTCATCCCCAGGCCTTGTACGATTCGGAAGGAAGATGGGCCTTGCCGGGTTTTCCAAGGATGGTCCTCGGCTAGGAAGCGCTCCAAATCGGTGGGTAGTGGCCCGCCGCCCAGCAGCAAAGTACCCACCCGAGTGGCCGGATCGATTTGGTGTTGGGCCCAATGCCGTAACAAGGCCAGGGCCTGGACGGGAACCAAGGAAAGGTGATCCAAATAACCGGTCCATTCCTCAGCACCGCGGGCAAGGAGCGCCTCATGGTCAGGCTGGATGCGGAGCTCCAAGGGAATAACCTCCATGTTGTAACAACGCCCACGCACCAAGACCATTTTACCCCCGATTCCTGAGGCATTCAAGGCCAGGCCCATTCGTTGACCTTCTTGCCAACCCAAAGGGATTTGACTGGAAATTGCCGCAGCAGTGATTTGTTCGCGATGTAAGTTGATTTGTTTGGAGGGCCCGGTGGTCCCGGAGGTTTGGAAGGTAAAATCTTGAATATCAAGATTATCCCATTCCTCAAGGAAATCCGCTGCGGCCTTGGGCCATGTGGGAAGACGAAACAACATCGCGGCCAAAATTACTTTTCTTCTTATAGATGCCAATTGCCCACCGGGTGCAATTGCCCATCACGGATGAAGGTGGTTGCCGGAAAATTATCGGTGTACAAGGCCCCCGTGCCGAGGCCTTGAGCAAGGCAATTTCCCCTGCTTTGAACTTGGTGGGTGGTCCAAGAAGCGATGGCGCTCAATCCGATATTGGATTCCAAGGCGGAGGTGATCCACCACCCCATTCCCAGATCCTCGGCGATTTGGATCCATGCTTCCGTCACCTTGAAGCCGCCAAGCAAACCCGGCTTGAGGACCAAATACCTCACCCCTGTCTTGGCGAGCCAAAGGGACGAGGCTTCGTCTGGTTGGCGAAGAAGGATGGATTCATCCAAGGCAATCGGTAAGGATGAGGCTTGTGCAAGGTTTGGCAAGAGAGGGTCCAAGCGGGGGGCCAAGGGCTGCTCAATGCTATGGACCTGCAGCCCATGGAGTTCGCACATTTGCGCATGGGCTCGTTCAGGGTCCAAGGCGCCGTTGGCATCCACACGGATTTCGAGGACCGAAGCGGGATAAAGGCTACGGATTTCGGCAATCATGTCCAATTCGGCTGTCCAGTCCAGCGCACCGATTTTGAATTTGAGGCAATCAAAACCTTGAGCGATTTTGTCGAGTGCCTCCTTCCGCATGGTTTCCACATCATTCATCCAAACGAGGCCGTTGATGCGCAGGGGATTCGTTGATCCTGTGTTCGGAATATTGTATATTTGGTGAAGAATGTTTTCAAGGCCGAAGGCAATGGAGGGGTACTTACTTCGCCATTCATCCAGCCATGTTTCCCAAGATTCGCGCGACCAAGGAGTTGGATCTCCTTTCATTTGGGTATTGAACTCGCGCAAGGCCAATGCAAGAGCTTGCTCCCAATCTTTTTCGGAATGCCAGTCCGGACTAAGACCGGGCAGCGGAGCGCATTCGGATCGCAAGCTTCCCCAAGAAAGAATCCATATATTTCTATGAATTAAGGTGTAACGGGAGGTTTGAGCGGGAAGGCGGAACTGGAGCACTGCTTTTTGGCTCTCCAGCGTAATGTTGAAGTCAAGACCGTGATTCATTTTCCAAGGGAATCACTCAAGGTTATATCGTTCGCCAGTAAAGTATCCACGGCATCAAGGCTATCACCAACAAATACAAAGCCGTGGGCTTGAGGAAAGCATCGTATTTGCGGGGTTCCTGCACTTGCCAAATTCTGCGAAGGAGATTGCTGTAGGCTACGGCCATCAAGGACCATCCCCATAACAAAGGCACCGAGCGGGACCAGGCAAAGACGAGCAGGGCGATCACTGCAGTCATGACCAGGAGAGTCTGAAAATAAAGAGCTCTTTGATTACCCATTCGTACGGCCAATGTTATTTTGCCGGCTTGGGCATCTTGTTCCCGATCACGCAAATTGTTAAGGTTAAGGACCGAGGCGGCCAACAAGCCTGTAGCCAGGGCGGGGCCCCAATCCCCTATGGCCATGCTTTGACCATGCAGAGTCCGTATGCCGGCGTAGGCAACCGGCCCGAAGAAGATCAAGACTGCTACTTCGCCCAGGCCTCGGTAGCCGTAAGGATTGGATCCTACCGTGTACCTAATCGCCGCAACGACTGTCGCAATGCCCAGGGCCAACCATCCCCAAAAGCGGCCTTGGCCCGCCGCCAGCAATTGACCGGAATTGGCAAGGGGAATCAGGAGCCAAACCCCGCTGATCAGGGCCAACGCAGCGACCACCAGGATTGCCTTGCGCATCGCGGTGGATGAGATTTGACCAGAGGCCACCATGCGGGCGGGGCCTATACGGTGACGATCGGCACCGCTAACTGCGTCTCCGTAATCGTTGGCCAGGTTGGAGAGGATTTGCAGCAGAAAGGCCGTCCACAGGGCATGCAGGACGACCGGCCCTTGGACGAGGCCTTGCAGGGCCAGAATTCCGGAGGGCAGAAGGATGACAGCGGCCGCCAAAGGCAAGGTTCGAAGCCGAATGGCACTGAGCCAAGCTTTGATCGTCGTCACGGAATTGGGTGTGGGCAAAGACATCTCAAGGAATTCAACGCAAAGGTTGACATTGGAGGCAGGGATTGCATCTTCGTGCCGTGAATGTTCTCTCTGTTGCGTCAATTAGTAAAAGCCTTGGCGAAAGGGTTTTGTTTCAAAATTTGTCGTTTGGTTTGGATCAAGGCCAAAAGCTTGGCCTGCTGGGCCGTAACGGATGCGGCAAAACAACCCTTCTTCGCATGGTTGCCGGCATGGACAGCCCTGACCAAGGGGAGGTCCGCATCAACAAACAAATTCGGGTAGCATACCTGGAACAAGATCCCTTGTTGGGCATCCAAGGCGCCGTGATGGATGCCATCCTGCATTACGACCGACCCCAAAGCCGTTGGCTTCGGGAATATTACGATTTGACCGACCGGGAACAACTTAGTAACGAGGAGGTGGAGCGCATGAACAGGCTGCATCAAGTCATGGAGGAACAAGGCTTGTGGGAATACCAAAGGGAATTCAACCGCCTTTTGGGGGAATTGGAAATTCCCGATCTCAAACAAGATTTGACTACCCTATCGGGAGGTCAACGCAAAAGGGTCGCCTTGGCCGCCTTGATGGTCGCGGATGCAGATTTGATTTTGTTGGATGAACCGACCAACCACCTGGACCTGCATACCATTGAGTGGCTGGAAAATCGACTTAAAAATCAAAAAACCACGTTGTTATTGGTGACGCACGATCGCTACTTTCTGGAATCAGTTTGCAACGGGATGTACGAATTGGAACAAGGCAGATTGTATTATCATCAAGGGAATTACGCCTCCTTTCTGGAGAACAAAGAGACCAGGGAACAAATCGAAACAGCAGATGCGCACAAAGCCAAAGCTTGGTTACGCAAAGAGTTGGAATGGATGCGCAGGCAGCCTAAGGCCAGAGGCACCAAGTCCAAAGCCCGCATCGATCAATTCTACAAAGTCCAAGACAAAGTCTCCAATCGTCAAGTGACTGGCAAACTGGAATTGGACGGAGCAGGTCGGCCTCTGGGTGGCAAAATTTTGGAAATGTCCTACCTGCGCAAGAGCTACGGGGATAGGTATTTGATCCAAGATTTTACCTACAATTTTGTCAAGGGGGACCGCGTCGGCATCATTGGCCGCAACGGCCTTGGGAAGTCCACCCTATTGAATTTGATTACCGGCCAATTGCGTCCGGATGGTGGCGAAGTGGAAAAGGGGGAGCAAACAGTCTTTGGGTATTACAAACAAGAAAATTTGGTGTACAAGCCCGGGCAGACCGTCCTCGACCGGGTACGGGAAGTCACCGACCATATCAAACTGTCCACAGGCCGCGAAATTTCGGCTGCGGATTACCTCAACCGA
>VHBD01000142.1 GCA_016872125.1 Sphingomonadales bacterium | reverse complement strand
ATCAATAAATCCGTTTCCGTGGGATTGTACACCTTGAAACGCCGGGTGATGGAGGAGGCTTGAACCAGAACCGTATCGAAGAGCAAGGTATCGGTTTCGTAGCGCAAGTCCACACTCCAACCTCCCTCAAAGCGATCCGGTCGGCATCCAATGCTCATCAGGCTCCCCCACATGAGCATACCAAGCAAACCAATGGGGAGGATTCGCATGATCCAAACAGGAAAATGTTGTATTAGCGGAGTTCTATTCATCTCGCCAAGGTCCCAAACGCCTTGCTGACCGCAAAAGTACTGGTTTGTGCCTCAAAAACACCAGGACATTATTTTGTTTTGGAAGTCGCAGATCAAGATTATCCGGATTCCTTGTCCTGGGAGGAAGCTTTGGCTGTTCGTGTAATTAAGGTCGTCTCTTAATCTTTTAAGATGGTCAGTTGAATCAATTTGTTTTCTAATCCAAGGTTCGTAATTCTAAACTATACGCTTTTGAATGGTATCAATACAAAGCTTCTCATTGAATGATGAATAAGAGGTTTGAGGTATTGCGGGAAAATCATTTTGCTGGGAAAAAGATATCTTTGTTCCACCCACAAACATCAATGCAAGCAATATAACAGCGTATTTCATAGCAAATGGTTTAGCCTTTCCGAAGATACTTCGTTGGGTCGCTGAGGTCAAACTGTGGGAAGAAATCTTTTGAGGTCGTTTGTATGCAAATTGTATGCACATGGAACGCCAGTGTCGACTAGAAAATCCGTAAGTAACTGATTTTTAGTGGGCCCTGTTGGGTTCGAACCAACGACCACCTGATTATGAGTCAGACGCTCTAACCGGCTGAGCTAAGGGCCCGTCTGCGGATGGTCGAACCTATCGGCAGAAGTGGGGCGAAGTTAAGAACGGGAGCCTAGCCTTCGTCAACTGGACAGATGAATTTGAGGGGGACGGTAACGACCACCGACCTTTGGAGGATATCAAAGTCCACCCGGACGCTTTGGTTGCTGCTTTGTTTGATGAGAATCCCGGTTTGACCCATGAGGGGGCCTTGTTCGACCCGAACCCGCTGACCAGGGGTCAATTGCAGGGGGGTCACTTCCATTTCGTAGGTTGAATCCAAAAGCCGCCGTAGGGTGTCCATTTCGGAATCCCGCAAAATGGCAGGTTTCCCCTCGTGAAAGAGGTAACGAACGATACCGTAGGTGTTGAGAATGTCGAAATAGGTTTTGGGGGTCACCAAAACAAACAAATACGACCTAAAAAGCGGCTCTTCAACCCATTTGCGGCGATCCGACCATTGTTTACGGACTCTGTGGAGGGGTAGCCAATATTCCAAACCCTGGAGCTCCAATTCCCGGGCAGCTTTTTTTTCGTGGCGTGGTAAGGTGTAAACCACATGCCATTGGGGGGCCTTAGAATTCTCGGCCATGCGCTTCTTTGAACCAATCCTCCCGTGGCAAGGATTGAAAGTAAGCCCAGGTTGCCTTTAGACCCTCCGCACGATGCACTCGTGGTTCCCAATCCAACAGGGATTTGGCCAGGGTGATGTCCGGACGCCTCTGTTTGGGGTCGTCTTGGGGTAAGGGCAGGTAGGTGATGGGTTGGTCGGTTCCGGTCAGGGCCTGAATTTCCTCCGCAAATTCCCGAATCGTGATTTCGTGGGGGTTGCCAACGTTCACCGGGCTGGCGTAATCGTTGTTCAAAAGTCGGTAAATGCCCTCAATCAAATCATCCACATAACAAAAGGAGCGGGTCTGGCTTCCATCCCCAAAGACAGTAAGCGGTTCTCCGCGCAGGGCCTGGCCAATAAAGGCCGGCAGGGCTCGGCCATCATTCAATCGCATTCGGGGACCGTAGGTATTGAATATGCGTACAATCCGGGTCTGCAAACCGTGGTACGTGTGGTAAGCCATGGTGATGGCCTCTTGAAAGCGTTTGGCTTCGTCGTAAACACCGCGCGGGCCCACCGGATTCACATTGCCCCAATAGGATTCGGTCTGGGGATGGACCAGCGGATCCCCGTAAACCTCCGAGGTGGAGGCCACCAGGATGCGGGCTTTTTTGTCACGGGCCAAGCCCAATAAATTATGGGTTCCCAGCGATCCAACTTTGAGGGTTTGGATCGGAATCTTCAGGTAATCGATGGGGGATGCCGGCGAGGCAAAATGCAAAATGTTATCAACCGGACCGGGTACATGGACAAAGCGGGAAACATCTTGATGATAAAACTCAAAGTTAGGCGAAAGCATTAAATGCGCTAGATTACGCATGTCCCCGGTAATGAGGTTGTCCATAGCGATGACCTTGTGCCCTTCGGCTAAGAAACGATCGCAGAGATGGGATCCGAGAAAACCGGCGGCTCCGGTAACAATGGTAACCTGACGTCTTTGGCTCATGGGTTTTGGATTAGGGGTTACCAATGTTACGGTAGTGAAATCCTCTTCCCCTCAATTCCGAGGCTTGGAACTGATTACGACCGTCAAAAATCACTTTACGCCGCAACAACGATTCAACCCTTTCCCATTCAGGAATGCGGAATTCGGGCCATTCGGTGATAAGAATGAGGGCATCAGCGCCTTGAATGGCAGAATACGGATCCGGGGCATAGGTAATACGTTCTCCCAATTGATGCTTGGCTTCGTGCATGGCAACCGGATCGTAGGCCCGAACCTGGGCCCCTGCGGCCAACAACTCTTCGATGATGACGACCGAGGGCGCTTCGCGCATATCGTCGGTTTTGGGCTTGAAGCTCAAACCCCAAATTCCAAAACACAAACCGTGCAGGTCGGCGCCAAAATGTTCCCGAATTAGACGACCCATGACTTTCTTTTGGTCTTCGTTGACTTCCTCTACTGCTTCGAGAATGCGCATTCGGTGTCCGTTTTCTTTGGCGGAGCGAATCATGGCTTTGACATCTTTGGGGAAACAGGAGCCCCCGTAACCTACCCCCGGGTAAATAAATTTATTCCCGATTCGAGGGTCGCTGCCGATCCCTTTACGGACCTGGTCAACGCTGGCGCCCATGATATCGCAAAGCAAAGCCACGTCGTTCATGAAGCTAATCTTGGTTGCCAACATGGCATTGGCTGCGTATTTGGTCATTTCGGCAGATGGAATATCCATAAAAAGGATGGGATGACCGTTCAAGGTAAACGGTTTGTAAAGTCGGGAAAGGGTGTCTTGGGCCTGCTGGCTTTCGCAACCCACCACAATGCGGTCTGGTTTGAGGAAATCTTCAATCGCGGCCCCTTCCTTGAGGAACTCGGGGTTGGAGGCCACGTCAAAAGGAATATTCGCGCCCCGTTCTTGCATGGCCTGGTGTATGGCTTGGTGGACTTTGCGGCTGGTACTGACCGGAACGGTGGATTTGGTGACCACCACCGTGTAGTGTTGAAGGTGTTTTCCGATTTCGGTGGCGACACCCAGAACGTACTGGAGGTCCGCACTTCCGTCTTCGCCGGGAGGGGTCCCCACCGCGATAAAGATGGCCTCCGCGCCCTGAATAGCTTCGCCCAAATGGGTGCTGAAATGCAGTCGGCCGTTCTTGTAATTTCTCAAAACCATTTCCTCCAGACCTGGCTCGTAAATTGGTATTTTGCCAGCTTTGAGGCCGTCAATTTTGCGCTGGTCTATATCGATGCACTGAACTTCGATCCCTACTTCGGCAAAACAGGTTCCGGTCACCAAGCCAACATAGCCGGCACCGACAATAGCAATTTTCATAGTATTACTTTATACCAAAGAAAGCCCAAAAATACCCTCGGGATGGATTAAACCAAAAAGAAAGCATCGAAGCAGCTTTGGGGCGCTGGATTCAGGACTCAAAAGCTAATTCAAGGAAAGATTACCTCGGGAGATTGATTTATAACGATTTTTGGAACTTCTATGGCGACTTATACCCTTGGCTTGCGTCTGTGGATGCGTAGAATAACCCTATTCCTAGTTATTCTGCTTGAGGGCTATGCCGTTGGCTATGCGTCCGATTCCACCAAGAACGCTCCTTCGGGTTGGACCTTGGAGGAATGCGTGCGCTATGCCTTGGAGCACAATTTATCCCTGCAACAAGGGGC
>VHBD01000141.1 GCA_016872125.1 Sphingomonadales bacterium | reverse complement strand
ATCGAAATCCCATTTAACCCCTATTGTTATGAAGCCTCATTTTTCGCTGGCTTGCGATTGATGGTCCATGAGTTAAGCCTAAAGTAAATTTACGGGCGACCCCCGCCCCCCGCTTAGAGCGGCGGGTGGGGGGAATTGTACCCTTATCGCTTCACGATGCCCCCTCCCTTAGGTCGGGGGCAATGGTCAAAGAGTCGAATCCCCCTACACACTAGCCTAATCCCTGCAGCAGCGAACCGAGAAGCCGTAGGTACGGTTGAAGGTGAAGCGGTGGATGGGGCCGTCGTAGTCCAGGATGCGGAACCAGGCAAGGGACCCGGACGAGACGGAGGAGGACCACCAACATCCGCTTTCGGTCATGAGGCTGAAACCTCCGAGGAAGTTCCGATGGCCGCCCGGCAGGGCAGTGAAGCCCGATGAATTCGTCGCTCCCGTATTCGGTGAAATCCAACCCCCAGGGGTGGGTTGCGTCGCTGTGCTCTTCAATGCTCCTCCGGCTGTTGTACTTGCCGTAAAACTAGTCGAGTTCGTATCCGCGGTTGGATCCAAATACTTTGTCAAAACTTTCCACTCCCCATCAGAGGGTACATGCCAACCCGTAGGGCATAAGCCCCTACTATCCGTAACTGCATAATGATTGTACAACTTCCCATACAATCCATCATTTACGGGGTTGTTGTTGTATATCGCATACGCCCCGCTTGTCGTATTCTGCCAAGCACTGTTACTTAAACCCGTAGGGATATTATCCCCGTTCCTGTACTTACTAACCTTCAAATTACTCTGTGTCCAGCACTGAGTCCCTATCTGGATTCCTTGATAGACATTCCCATCGATATCGGTTACCGTGGAAACTCCGGGACATGGTTGAGGAATCGCTACCAAGGTCGTGAAGCTCACCTCATTTCCATAAGCCGTGCCCACAGCGTTCGTGGCATAGGCCCGTGTGTAATATTGCGTTGAATGACTCAATCCACTTATCGCAGCGGAATATGACCCTGTCCCAAATCCAGATAAAGCTCGACTATTCCCCACCGTGGGGCCGGTTGAAGTGCCGTAGCAGGCTCCCCTTTCGCGAACCCTCGTGCCACCGTCTGAACTTACTTGACCATGGACAGTAGCCCCCGATGAACTAACCCCTGAAACCGAGTCCGTCGTTACCGTTGGTGCATTGAGGCATTGGCTTTGGCCCAGAGCCGTTTGCGCCATAAGTCCAATCAGGACCGTAAAACAAGCTATTTTATAGAAATTTTTCATTTTAATTTTAGAAAAAAGATACTCTATTTAATGTAAAGATACGCCCCCCCTCGTTTTCAAAACTTTTGCGTCCATCTAATTAACGAATTCATAAACGCCCCTTTTGGCCTATGCCCAGCAGCTACAATCATATATAATTGACGCCTTTGGATTACCTCAAGCGATCTGTGAGCCGTAAACCGTGCTCACGGGCCGTTTGTACAGCGGTGGTATAGCCAGCGTCCAGATGGCGGATAACCCCCATTCCCGGATCGTTGTGCAAAACCCTACGTAATCGCTCCTCGGCAGCCTCGCTGCCATCGGCCACAATGACCATCCCGCAATGAATGGAATAACCCATCCCCACCCCTCCGCCGTGATGCAGGCTTACCCAAGATGCCCCCCCCGCCGTATTCACCAAGGCGTTCAAGATGGGCCAATCCGCAACCGCATCCGATCCGTCCAACATGCCCTCCGTTTCCCTGTTGGGAGAAGCTACCGATCCTGTGTCCAAATGATCCCTTCCAATGACCAAAGGGGCGGAGACCTGACCGCTTCGCACCAATTCGTTAAAGGCCAAGGCCGCTTGCTGACGTTCCCCCTGACCCAGCCAACAAATCCGCGCTGGCAATCCTTGGAAAGCAATCCGCTCCTGGGCCATGTTGAGCCAGCGTTTAAGCCCCACATTCTCTGGGAACAAATCCAAAAGCAAACGATCGGTAACCTCAATATCCTTGGGATCACCCGAAAGGGCCACCCAACGGAACGGCCCCTTGCCCTCGCAAAACAAAGGCCGGATATACGCCGGCACAAAACCCGGAAAATCAAAAGACTGGGTATAACCAGCCTCCAAAGCTCTGCCCCTTAGGTTATTCCCATAATCAAAGGTGATGGACCCCTTGGCCTGAAATTCGACCATCAGTTCCACATGCCTGCGCATCGCCGCATAAGCAAGCTTTAGGTATTGTTCCGGATCCGACTTTCGCAAGGCATTGGCCTGCTCGTTGCTCAAACCTTGAGGAAGATAGCCCACCATTGGATCATGGGCCGAGGTCTGATCGGTCAAAACATCCGGGAGGATACCCCGCGCTTTCAATCGCTCCAACATATCCACCGCCGTGCATAGCACACCAATGCTCAACGCAATCCTCTGTTGACAAGCCTCCAAGGCGGCATCAATTCCTTCATCCAAATCCTCGAAGACCCGATCCAAATAGCGAGTCTCGACGCGCTTCATCGCACGCCATGCTTCCACCTCAGCCGCCAAGCAAACACCCTCCGCCATGGTGATGGCCAAGGGCTGAGCCCCACCCATTCCACCAAGGCCCGCCGTAACACACAATTTACCCTTTAAGCTGCCTCCGAAATGCTGCTGGGCTACGGCATTGAAGGTCTCGTAGGTCCCCTGAACAATGCCTTGGGACCCGATGTAAATCCATGAACCTGCTGTCATCTGCCCGTACATCATGAGTCCTTTGCGCTCTAACGCATCAAAGTGCTCCCAATTCGCCCAATTGGGCACCAGCATGGAATTCGAAATCAAGACCCGTGGCGCATCCGCATGGGTTGGCAAGATGGCTACAGGTTTCCCGCTCTGTATCAGAAGCGTTTCGTTTTCGTTCAAATCCATCAAGGCTTTCTGTATCGTGTCAAAGGCTTCCCGGTTCCGAGCCGCCTTGCCTCGCCCACCGTACACGATCAAATCCTCGGGTCGTTCGGCCACTTCCGCATCCAAATTATTCACAAGCATCCGCAGGGCAGCTTCTTGCACCCAACCTTTGCAACGCAGGGTAGGGCCTACCGGCGCCTTGTCTCCCGGTGCTAACAATAGTTCGTTCATCGAATTGAATTTAATTTCTTATCGTGTTTGGATTACCATTCCAAAATGGTGCAAGTCATTGCAGGCAAATCCAAAGTTTCTCCCAGCATCAGGGACTTGTCCGTAGGCTGTTCCGTGACCAAAACACCAATCGGCCAATGCCTCGCATAGCGCTCACGATGAACGGTTTGACGGGTATAGCTCCCGTTGACCAAAACCATCACCTTGGTAGGCTTTCCCTTGCCCGCAGTCGACTTCCCCTCGAGATCATGGTCATGCAGGGTTCGGAAATACACATAGACCTCCCCCTCCGGCACAAAATGTTCAAAGCGGCCCTGAGCGATAACCTCGGAGGATTTACGCCATTGCCCCAACCTTCTCAACTGTTCGAGCATGGATTCCGATTTGGCACTCAAACCACGTTGCTCAAAGACCGAAACGGCATCCCCGACCCATCCACCAGGCATATCCTGACGCACATTGGTCCCCCCCAGGCTAGCAAAGTTACCAAACAATATTTCCGAGCCGTAATACAGCTGCGGAATCCCCCGTAATGTGTATAACATTTTGTACGCCATCAAGGTTTTGGAGGGGTCTTCGCGAAATTCCGACCAAGCCCGGGATACATCGTGATTATCCAAGAAAATAAGGTTACGGGAAGGGTCTTTGTACAACAAATCCTGAGCCAACACATAATAAATTCTTCGCAGGCCGTGGTCCCAATCGAATTTCTCGTTCAATCCTTCAATCAAGGCGATCCGCAACGGGAAATCGGTCACCGAAGGAAGTCCTAGGCCGGCCAAACGCAGCGAATCTGCCTCCTTGAACAAAGGGCAATCTTCGGTCCAATAGGCGGACTCTGCAACCGTATGCACCCATACCTCCCCCACCAAAGCCGCCTTGGGATATTCCTTGAGCATGGCAGCGGTCCAACGGCGCATAAAACGCGTATCGGGATAGGCGTAGGTATCGATTCGGTAGCCTGCAATGCCTGCCCACTCCATCCACCACCAATTGTTCTGGATCATGTAGCGTTCCA
>VHBD01000140.1 GCA_016872125.1 Sphingomonadales bacterium | reverse complement strand
TTCCAACATTACGGCTTCTTCCACCAAGTCGGTAAGTTCCTCGATGACGAAAGATCCTTGCAGGGGATTCTGGTTGTAGGCTAACCCCAATTCACGGTTGATGATCAGTTGGATCGCCATGGCCCTGCGCACCGAGCCTTCGGTCGGGGTGGTGATGGCCTCATCAAAAGCGTTGGTGTGCAGTGAATTGCAATTATCATAGATCGCATACAGGGCCTGCAAGGTGGTCCGAATATCGTTGAAATCAATTTCTTGAGCATGCAGGGAACGACCGGAAGTTTGAATATGGTACTTCAGCATTTGAGACCGTTCATCGGCGCCGTATTTTTCACGCAGCGCCTTGGCCCAAATTCGTCGAGCAACCCGACCGATGACCGCGTACTCGGCATCGATTCCGTTGCTGAAAAAGAAACTAAGGTTAGGGGCGAATCGGTTAATGTCCATACCCCGCGAGAGATAATACTCTATATACGTAAATCCATTGGCCAGCGTGAAAGCGAGTTGCGTAATTGGATTTGCACCGGCTTCGGCGATATGGTAACCGGAAATCGACACTGAATAAAAATTCCGTACTTGATGTTGGATAAAGTACTCCTGAACATCCCCCATGAGGCGCAGCGAAAATTCCGTGGAGAAAATGCAGGTGTTCTGGGCTTGGTCCTCTTTGAGGATATCGGCCTGCACGGTGCCTCGAACCTGGGTCAAGGTCTTAGCCCGAATGGTTCGGTAAACTTCTTGGTCGAGCACCATGTCGCCGGAGAGGCCCAGCAAATCCAGTCCCAATCCGTTATTCCCTTCGGGGAGTGGTTGATCTGGCTGCTGGCCCAGGGCATGTTCCAGGTTGTACGAAGGCCAAGGGGATGATGCCTTTTGGAGGGTTTCGATGCGGCGCTGCACCTGCTCTTGGAGACGATTATCGCGGATATAGCGTTCGCATTGCTGGTCGATGGCCGCGTTCATGTAGAAGGCCAAGAGCACCGGCGCCGGGCCGTTGATGGTCATGGAAACGGAGGTTGCAGGATTGCATAGATCAAAGCCAGAATATAGCTTTTTGGCATCGTCCAAACAGCAAATGCTAACCCCGGAATTTCCGATTTTGCCGTAAATATCCGGACGGCGATCCGGGTCGTTTCCGTATAAGGTCACGGAATCAAAGGCCGTGCTCAGCCGTTTGGCAGGCATACCCAAAGAGACGTAATGGAAGCGCTTGTTGGTTCGTTCAGGACCGCCCTCACCGGCAAACATACGGGTAGGGTCCTCCAGCTCCCGCTTGAAGGGGAAAACACCTGCGGTATAAGGGAAAGATCCCGGAACATTCTCTTGCAATATCCACCGTAAAAGGTCACCGTAATGGGTGTAGCGAGGCAAGGAAATTTTGGGCAAATTCAAACCGGACAGTGTTTTGGTATGGGTGCCAACCCGCAGGTCTTTGCCGCGAACACGGTAAACAAATTCTTCCGCTTGGTATGCGGCTTTGAGGGAGGGCCATGCCTCCAACAACCGAAGGTTGGATCCCTTCATTTGCGATTTGATCTCCAGAATTCGTTGGTCAAGAGCATCTTGAAGGGGCTGTTGGGTTTCCGAGCTGCTACGGGCCAGGATTCGTTGGCTTTCTTCCAAGGCAAACCATTGCCCCGCCACTTCTGCCTGCGCTTTGGCTTCTTGGTTGTAACGCCGTATGTTGTCGGTGATTTCGGAGAGGTAACGGGTACGTGATGGGGGAATAATGTAAATCTTCTCGGAGAGTTCTTCGGAGGCGGTGATGCTTTGGCAAGTTGTGTTAAATCCGCATTTCTCAGCAAGTAGGCGCATCAACCGGGCATAGAGCCGGTTCATGCCGGGATCGTTGAATTGGCTGGCGATGGTGCCTTCCACCGGCATTTCGGAAGGCGGTGTTTCCCATAGGCCGTGGTTGCGTTGGTATTGCTTTTTGACATCTCTTAACGCATCCTGACCACCACGCTTATCAAATTTGTTTACCGCAATCAGGTCGGCAAAATCGAGCATATCGATTTTCTCCAATTGTGTAGCGGCTCCGTATTCCGGGGTCATGACGTAAAGCGAAACATCGCTATGATCGATGATTTCAGTATCGCTTTGACCTATACCCGATGTTTCGAGAATGATCAAATCAAATTGAGATGCTTTGAGCAAGGACAAAGTATCGCGCACATGCCGGCTTAAGGCTAAATTGGACTGTCGGGTCGCCAAAGAACGCATATAGACCCGGGGATGATGAATGGCATTCATGCGAATACGATCGCCGAGCAAGGCCCCCCCGGTTTTGCGCTTGGATGGATCCACAGAAACCACAGCGATGCGTGGGCCATTAAGAGGATCTTTTGAATTTCCCGTGCTGTGGATGAACCGTCGAATCAATTCATCCACCAGCGAAGATTTGCCTGCGCCTCCTGTTCCCGTAATGCCAACGACCGGAATTTTGGGCAGCGAGGAATTTTGGCCACCTACTTTCGTTTCCTTGCCAGCGGTTTCCTTGCCGGCCGCAAACCCAAGATGCTTTGCTAATTCGGCAAAAAGCCGAGGTTCGTTTTCGGCTAGGGAAATGCCGCGGGCCAAGGCCGGGTCTACGCCCTTACGGATAAGGTCGGCTAATTCAGCGACCTTATCTTCTTGACCCGATACGACCGAGAAATCAGATTGTTCCAACAAATTATTGATCATCCCCTGAAGGCCCATAGCCCTGCCGTCATCGGGGGAATAAATCCGGTTGATACCGTAGGCATGCAATGCCTCAATCTCCGAAGGGAGAATGGTCCCGCCACCCCCGCCAAAGATGCGGATATGCGGGCAATTTCTTTCCCTCAGTAAGTCGTAGAGGTATTGAAAAAATTCGAGATGACCTCCTTGGTAGGAGGTGATGGCGATGGCCTGGGCATCTTCTTGCACGGCGCAATCCACGATTTCGGCAGCCGATCGGTTGTGGCCCAGGTGGATGACCTCAGCGCCACTTTTCTGAAGGATTCTGCGCATAATATTGATGGCGGCATCGTGCCCATCAAAAAGGGAGGCGGCAGTGACAATCCGGACGGGGTTACGAGGCTGGTAAACGGTGATATCCTGCATATCGTGCCAAATTACAACGAGGTTAGGCCAAGGAGGTTTGTTTGGCTTGGGGCCTTGCCCTACTTTTGTTCCCATGCCTCGTTATTTACTCACCGCTGCGTTGCCTTATGCGAACGGTCCTATCCATATTGGCCATTTGGCCGGATGCTACCTGCCTGCGGATGTGTACCATCGTTACCTCAAAGCCAAGGGCGAGGACGTTCTTCTGATCTGCGGAACCGACGAGCACGGGGTGGCAATCACCCTGCAAGCCCGCAAAGAAGGGGTCACCGCCCAGGAATTGGTGGACAGGAATTTCAAAGTCATTCTCCAAGCGTTTGAAGGTCTGGGCATCGTGTTCACCCACTTTTCCAGAACCTCCCGGGAAATTCATCACCGAGAGGCCCAAGCCTTTTTCCTGGATTTGTATAACAAAGGATTTCTGAAAGAGAAGACGACTTCCCAATTTTATGACCCTATGGTGGGGGCCTTCCTCGCGGATCGCTACCTTGTAGGCACCTGTCCTCATTGCGGTTTTGATGGTGCCTACGGAGATCAATGCGAGAAATGCGGAACCTCCCTGAGCCCTGATGAACTTCAGAGTCCGCGATCTGTTTTGAGCGGATCCGTCCCCGAGAAGCGCGAGACCAACAATTGGTTTTTGCCGATGGACGAAATGCTCAATCTCCCTGAATTTGCCGGGTACGCCGAAAGGATAGCCCGATGGAAATCCAATGTCAAAGGTCAATTTAATTCCTGGGTGCAGCAGGGGCTGCAACCCCGAAGCATGACCCGCGATTTGGATTGGGGGGTGAAAGTTCCCTTGGAAGGCGCTGAGGGCAAGGTGCTTTATGTATGGTTTGATGCACCCATCGGCTATTTATCGGCCACCAAAGAATACATGGAATTGCAAGGAAATCCGGAAGGATGGCGAGCCTATTGGGAATCCGAAGATTCCAGGCTTGTGCATTTTATTGGCAAAGATAACATTGTATTTCATACTCTGATATTCCCTATGATGCTGGCAGCCCATGG